>CALRGY010000014.1 GCA_943358395.1 Candidatus Uhrbacteria bacterium
TGTCAAACTTGAGAAAATGAAGATCAAGACCGGACTCAATCACTTTGCGCTGAAGGCGAAGCTGTATGTGAGCGCGCTTCGTTCAAGTATGGATGAACTCACGCAATTGAAGAAACTGCGGGTAAGGGCTGCGTAAGGTGAGTTAAGAAATCTTTGCGCATAAAATTCGTAGTTAGGTATGTTCATTATACCTTGATACGGAGAGAACGAGCCTATTTTTTGGGGAAAACGTTTCTGCACCAGTACGATCATTGACCGAGGTGTTACACCAGTGTTACACTTTTGGCATATGCCAACAACAAAAGCCAGAATTAATCTTACTGTTCCCGCTGATACGAATGAATTCCTTATTGCTTTAGCGAAACGGGATAATACGAGTATTTCCGCGAAAGTGATGGAGCTTATTGAGATTGCCTTGGATATTGAGGAAGACAAGGTATTGGGCAAGCTCGCGGAGGAACGACTCGCAGATAATCCACAATGGGTTTCTCATGACGAGGCGTGGAGTCTATGAGTTTTCACGTTGAATATGACCCGCTCGTGAAATCGAAAGACATTCCAAAACTTGATTCCGTTATAAAGGGAAGGATTAGGAAAAGTATTGTGAACAAGCTTGTTGAGCGACCAGAAGTATTTGGCGTTGCTCTTCGTGAAAATTTGAAAGGGATTTGGAAGCTTCGGGTGGGAGACTATCGAGTGCTTTTCGTTATTCAAGAGAATACTGTAAAGATTCTTATCATTGAACATCGATCGTTGGTGTATAAGGCTGTTCTTCAACGATTCGGTATATAAAGGGGTATACTCTTTTGTATATGGCGAAGGCATTGCAAACGTTGATGAGGGAGTTTTGTGAGTATTTGGAAATTGAGCGGGGGAGGAGCGATAAGACGACGAAGAATTATCATTTTTATTTGCATCGGTTTGCGGAATGGGCAGAGTGGCCGAATCCTGGGGAGATTACGCTGGAAATGGTGCGGAAGTATCGGCTGTACTTGAATCGTGATGTTGCGGGTCGAGATGAAGAATCGTTGCAGAAGAACACGCAGAACTACCATTTGATTGCGTTGCGAGCGTTTTTGAAATATTTAGCAAAGCGCGACATTCACACGCTGTCTGCAGATAAAATTGAGCTCGCAAAACAAGGATCGCGGCATGTGACGTTTTTAGAACCAGAGGAGCTTACTCGTTTCCTCACTGGGCCCGATAGCGATGATTCGTTGGTGGGATTGCGCGACAAAGCGATTCTTGAACTTCTCTTTTCCACTGGTCTTCGAGTCTCTGAGTGTGCTGGGCTTCGGATTGATCAGGTGAATTTGAAGCGCGATGAGTTCACGGTGAAAGGGAAAGGCAGTAAACACCGCGTTGTTTTTCTTGCCGATGACGCACGAAGGGCATTAAAAGCCTACGCCGATCGCCGGCGCGATGTTTCTGAATATCTTTTTGTCCGCCACGATCGCGCCCGGCACAATGTTGAGGCCCCTGCCCCACTCACCCCACGATCCGTTCAGCGCATCGTCGACCGCTATGCCCGCCTCGCAGGAATTACCAAAGCGGTCACCCCGCACACGCTTCGTCACACCTTTGCTACCGATCTTTTACGCAACGGCGCAGACATTCGATCCGTACAATCGCTGCTTGGTCATGAGTCGATTACGACGACGCAGGTATATACGCACATTACAGACAAAGAGCTGAAACGAGTGCATCAACAATTTCACGGGAAGAAACCGGAAAAGGGACTGTAGATTTCACGACAGTATTGTTACCGTTCCCTTTTGCGCATCAACTTCAACAGTGTCTCCATCTTTGAGAAGATGTGTTGCAACTTTTGTGCCCACAAGGCACGGGACATTGAGTTCCCGAGAGACAATGGCGGCGTGGGAGGTGAGACCTCCAGTGTCGGTGAGAATTGCGGAGGCGATTTTCATGACAAAGATATATTCTGGGCTCGTCATTGGTGCGACAAGAATTTCTCCCGGTTGGAATTCGTGTGATTGATTTGGGTCAAGGAGCACGCGCACCACTCCACGCACCGGCTCTCCGTTCCCTGCGCACGCAACGATGCCAGTAAAGTCTTGAGTTTCTTTGGCGACGTTTTCGGAAAGGTAGTGGTTCCATGCTTCAGTGACGTCATCGGTGGAAAGTGTTGTGATATTGATTGCGTATGATGTTGGGGCGTGAAAAAGAATTGACGTGGCGTGCCCGGTGTTACGATATGTACAGTGTTTTTTGTGCATACGTGAGAATACGAAGGATTCGATTTCTCGGAAATCGTGATTGAGTAATGTTTCGTAATCATATCCAAAGCGTTCCGCGACATGTTTGAGGAGAATGTCTTTATAGTGGAGCGTTTGGAAGATGTATTTCTTACGTTCGTCTTGCCATTCAATCGCCATACGCAGCACGTCGGCGATTTTTACGACTGCAGGCGAAATGCTATAGCGAGCGATGAGCTCAGCTTTCTTTGCTTTGACCCCGGCGATACGTCGCTTTTGATGTTCATGTATGCCTTTTGATAATTCTTTTTTCCGGTCAACAAAGAATTGCACGGGAAGTATTTGCGAGCCAGCATAGCTATTTTTGAGCCAGTAATACTTCTGTTGATGCGTTTCGTAATTTTCCGTTTCCGAGAGATCGATTTCTTCTTCTTGATAAAACGAAAGCTCTTCCGGGGCAGTAAAGATTTCCATGGCGCTTGCTAGAGTTTTTGCATCGGGGATCGATGAGCTCAGTGCATCTTTCAGCAATTGATCGGAGCCGTAATTTCCAAATTCTGCGGCGATGGTTGGAATCCAAAAGCGCATCGTTGCCTCAAAGAATTCATTCCAGAATGCGTAAAATTCCTCGTCGGATAGCGCGGAGAGATTCGTGATCTCGATTTTGCGTTGCACGCGGTGCTGCTCTTGTACTGCGCCTCTCCATTCCTCAATGAGCGAGAGACGGATGCTGTCGTTCATCATGATGTTCTGAAAAATCGCCTTGCATGCAGCATGAAATGGAGCGAGTTCCTGAACGTATAAAAACCTTCCTTGATGAAATAACAGTAAGGCATTCGGAATGCGTGTATCAGGGAAACGCTGCGCAAATCGCGTAAAGCACGCCTCGTTAAATTCGGACATGTAAAAGAACCTTCCCGGAACCGGACCCCAGCGAAGGAGCTCTTTTGCGGGATCGATCGGTGAAATATTTTTCATACACGTCATTTTTTCTTTGCAGAACGGTCGATGCGCATCAACCTCTCTGCAAGGCGGCGATCTGAGAGTAAACGTCAGATCGCCAGCGGTTATCGATATGTGAAGAACTTGTGGGTTACGCCGCTGGAACCTTCAGCGGACAGGGGAGGAGCGTGGAGGAAATAATCCTCCATCCGTTCCCATCATCGGCGAGCTCGTATTTCACGATGTCCGCCAACCCGATCGGAGGAAGATTCTCGATCGCTGCCAGACCGACCAGCGGCGAGTGATTGCACACGAGCACTGATCCTCCGGTGTGCTTCTCCGCCATTTCCTTCATCGCCGTAACGATTCCTTCCGTGATCGTTCCCGCCTCCTTCCAGTTGGCGTGCCACTCCTCCGTGGTTCCGTATTCCCCGAGGAGTTTGTCGATTCGCATCGACTCCTCGAGGTACTCGGGAGAGGAGAGATGACCGACGAAGAAGGCCGGATGCCTCACGATTTCTCGAGTGTCAGCGGAGTTGTTGCGGTGGCTCCGGATGTGTTCCGCCGCCTGCATAGTGCGATTCATGTCGCTGCAGTACACGCCATCGAAGGTGATCTGGGCGAGGTACATGTCGGCGCTGGCAGCGAGCTGCTCGAGGCCGAAGGCCGTGTTGGCGTCGCCAGACTTCTGACCGTGGCGCATCAGGAAGATGGTGACGGTGCGAATGGAGTTCATTGGGTAACCTCGGACGATGTTGGCTTTGTCTTTGGCGTGTTGGGAGAATTCCCTACGTCACCTCGACCGAGGAGAATAGCATAAGTATACAGTAATATCAAGCTATGTATAATTAGAACTATATGATGTATAATATGGATATACAACGAAAATCCAAATATCGTGCAAAAGCGTATGAATTCTGAAAATGAGGTGACGCAAAATCTGTACAGTGCGTTGCAGGAGCTCGGGACAACGGAGAGTGAGGCGAATCTGTATGTGACGTCGTTGGCGCTGGGGCCGTCGTCGATTGTGGCGTTGGCAGAGCATCTCAATATGCCACGTCCGAATGTGTACAAGGTGATTGCGGGCTTAGAAAAGTACGGATTCGCAAAGTTTTCTGAACGAAAGCGGCATGCGCGCACGTTTGTGGTGGAGCCGCCAACGGTGGTGCTGCAAAAATTGCGTGAAAAGCGGGAGGCTGTTGCCAGGCTTGATCAAACGTTGGTCGGCGCCATGCCGGACTTGTTAGCAATGTATCACCAAGGCGAAACGCCCACGCGGGTAAAGGTTTTTGATGGAAAAGAGCAATGGTTGAAGTTGTTTTTTCAAACGCTGGAAGAGGCGAAGGGCACCATGAGCTTTTTTGGTTCCGCCGATGCGTTTATTGGCATGATTTCGTGGGAGGTTGAGAATGAGTGGATTAAGGAGCGCATGAAAAAGAATATTCACATCAATGTGTTGCTCACCCCAGGGAACGATGCGTTTACCTTAAATACAAATGATGCCCAGGAAATGCGCACCACGCGGCTTTTTAAGGGCACGCCAATGGTGACGGGCTTTATGCTTTACGCAAACAAGGTGATTCTTTGGCAGCCAAAAGCTCCCCTTGCCATGCTTATTGAAGATGAATACATCGTCCAAATGCTGAACAGTATTTTTGCGAGTCTGTGGGCAGGAGCGAAGGAAGAGTAGATATCGATCGCTATTTTCCCATTCCCTCTTCTGCTCCAATCGCCCGCCGTCTTTTACGCGTTTCCGGAGTTTCTACCGGTTTCGGACTTTTGAGCCAATCGAAGAGTTTCATATTGCAAAATCGTATCACAACAAAACATCCTCCGGCTTGGAGGATGTTTTATGGGGCGACTAGCGGGGCTTGAGTAAAGAGTTTCGTGGACGGGATATGTTTTGTAGTTCAGGGCTAAATATCTGGAAACCAGGTACTTGGCTCTGAGCGCGAGGAGAGACGAGTGTTGTCTCAATCCTCGCGCCGTGCTGATTGTTTTTTTTGCGAACCAGCTCCGCGACCGGATCCTTAATGTCGGCGAGGCCGAATCTCCTTCCGCGCGAAGTCAACGAGTTCTTTGCTCGTCATCTTCGACACGAACGTCGGCTGATCGGTGTAGAAAAACCAACGTTCCTCTACGCCTCGAACTTCGATCAGACCGGAGATGACCTTGGCGTTGCCATTCAAGCCAGCGCGAAGCCCATCGATCCTGACCACTCTCCCGCAGTCGAGAATTCCGTTCAGATTTCTTTGTTTGAAAATCGGAGGACTCTCGATTGCTAGTACTCCGGTGACGTCTTCATGCCCTCCCGCATGGTGACGGGAAATGCACGTCACGTTGTACTCGCCGCCGATCCAACAGGTCATGTCAAATGAATCCCTAAACATCTCGACCTCCTAATTCATGTTAATCGAGTGCGTTGGGCGGGATTGCCCTTCGTTACCTCGACAGAACACGATATCATATTTATAAGTTATATTCAATAACAGTATAATGATATATCGTGTGTATAGCTCTTATTTACATTGTAAATATTGTTATATACACTGTTCGCATATATAACAACTATGGCAATTCCTTTTCAAAACGTGTTGCAGAAGCTCGGATTTTCGGAAGAAGAGGCTTTGCTCTATGTGGCGAACACGGAGCTGGGAGAGGCGCCGGCGAGCACTATTGCCAAGAAAACAGGCATGAATCGCTCCACGACCTATGTGTATTTAAAGGCTATGGAGCAAAAAGGATTGGTTGGCTCAACAGAAGTGAATGGCACGCAACTGTTTTATGCCAAAGATCCAGAAATCGTTTTAAAACACGCGGAACAGTCGGTGAGTGAATTGCGCAAAGCATTGCCAGATTTTCGAGCGCTGAACGGACGAACCAGCGCAAAACAACCCCGAGTGCAATACTTTCCTGGCATTGGTGGTATCAAAACTGTGCTCGAAGACACGCTCACCGCCAAAGAAACCGTGCTGACGTTTGGCGATGCCGACATGATCGTCGCCAACCTTACAGAATACTACGACGATTACATCCATCGACGCGTTGCAGCTGGAGTTCGCACGCGCGCCGTATTAATTGCGGGAACCGTCGGTGAACGTTTTCTCGACACCAGCCATGACGAACTCCGCGAGGTTCGCCTTGTCCCCCAAGCCTTCGCCATGCCAAACGAAGTGAAAATCTACGACGGTAAAGTTGCCATTATGTCGCACAAAGCTCCCTACGGCGGTATTCTCCTCCACGACCACGCCATTTACGAGACTCAAAAGTCGATTTTCGCCATGGCGTGGGAATTCGCAAAGCCGAAGGACGAGTAAGGTGAAGAAACAGCGAGCTGGACGTTTATGCTCTTAGCGCCTTAGCGCCTTAGTGCCATCGGAGACTGTCGCATGTTTCTTATCATTGAGGGCGCTGATGCACTTCGTAACGAACTTACGTTACTGATAAACGAAGAAGTAAAAAATTCTTTACAAAGATTATTAGCAAAAACCCTCGAAATACATCGAGGGTTTTCACTGGGGTGCCTAGAGGGAATCGGACCCTCGTAGCCGGGACCACAACCCGGTGCACTAACCACTGTGCTATAGGCACCATACTTGTGTAACGGAGGAAAGAATATCAATAATTTTGCGGTATTGCAACTTTAGAATGTTTTGCGATTGTGCTCAAGATAATGGCAATTTCGACAAAGCCACTTGAGATTTGTCACGACGTTATTCTTTCTGTTTTGATCGATATGATGAACGACGAGAACGCGTACATCCGTTATTCCACAATTTGAGCATATTGCTGCAATACTATTTCTGAACATGATGTTCCGATATACGGATTCCCCACCCCGCCAGTTAAAGTGCTTTTCCCCAAATGACCATAGTGTATTTTTCCAGCGAGCGAAACATGCCTTGTTACAGAAAAATTTTCCGTCTTTGGATTTCTTCTGTTGGCCCGGTGTTCGATATAGCGATTCTTTGCACGTGCTGCAGGGATAGAGTTTTCCCGTTTTCATCCCCAAATATTTGCAGACATTTGAGCAATAATCACCCCAGCCTTTGTTGATACGATGTTCTTTGTCTTGGAAGGGCTTCGTGCAAATTTTGCATGAAAGATTTTTCATGAGGAGATACTTACCTTCTTCAAAGACTGGTGCCCTGAGGTGGAATCGAACCACCGACCTTGGGCTTAGAAGTCCCCTGCTCTATCCAACTGAGCTATCAGGGCACGAGTCTTTGAAAAATGCACAAGAATACTAGCAAATTTTTCTCTTTTTGGGAAATGGATTTTTGAGGTTTTTTCGCATACACTGGGGCAATATGAGTATTGGAACAAAGACCTTTTTAATTTTGGACGGCAATGCGCTTTTGCACCGAGCGTGGCATGCGGTTCCGCCGTTGACGACGCAAGATGGGCGTGTGGTGAATGCGGTGTATGGCTTTGCGGTGGTTATTGAGAAAATGCGGGGGGAGTTGAAGCCGGATTTTATGGCAGTTGCCTGGGATTTGCCTGGTGGGACGTTTCGCCATGAAGAATATGCGCCGTATAAAGCACAGCGTGAGAAAAAGGCGCAAGAATTATATGATCAGATTCCGATGATTCAGGAGCTGTTGAAACCGTACGGAATTCCATCGCTTTCAGTACCCGGATTTGAAGGTGATGATATTTTAGGCACGATAAGTGCAATGAATGAGGCGGATGGAATAAAGACGTTGATTGTGACCGGCGATCTTGATGCGCTTCAGCTTGTTTCACCGATGACGCATGTCGTCTTCTTTGTGAAAGGATTGTCACAAACTAAACTGTACGATATTGCTGCGGTGAAAGAACGATACGGTCTTGTTCCCGGTCAATTGATCGACTACAAAACACTTGTTGGCGATACGTCGGATAATCTTCCTGGGATTCGTGGAATCGGTGAGAAGGGTGCGGTCGAACTCATCAATACGTACAAGACGGTCGACGGGATCTTCGACGCAATGAAGCGCGGCGATCTTCCAGAGAAGTTCGTAAAGAAGTTTGAGGATCAAGAAGCGCACGCTGCACAGATGAAGCGGATGGTTACGGTGGTGTGCGATGTTCCGCTCAAAGGATTCGTAAGGGATGATGCAAAGACGCGCCCACCGAACCTTGACGAGCTTCTTCCGATCCTCCGTGGTTTCGAATTTAAGACGTTGTTAAAGAAGTATGAAGGTAAGGATGAAAAGATAGGTCGTGAAGAGCCGATCCCAAAGGCGGTCGTTTCATTGAAAGTTCCGTCCAAACGACATGCTTCTCTTCCCTCTGGCTCATTGGAGGATCTCGTCCTTGATCGCATCGGTATTGTTGTTCAACCGAAAGAGAAGGATCTTTTTGGCGGATCGATTGCGAGTATTGCAATCACCGATGGTAGGAGCGTGGTTTCGATGCATGATCCTGTAATCGATGATTTGAAAAAGATTTTTCGTATCATCGGAAAGGCGAAAACGATGGTCGCGCATGATGTGAAGGCAATACTGCACATTCTTGATGATCTTGGAATCGATCTTGGGGATCTATTGCGATGCTCATTTTTCGATACCCAGGTTGCGGCATATCTTTTAGCATCGGGTGATCGAGAATTTGCGTATCGAGATATTGTGCAGTCGACACTTGGGGCATCGATATCGGTGGACGCATCCGCACAAGAGATGATCGGGGCGCTTCTGCCGCTCGCAACGGCGCTTGATCGGAAATTGGATGATGAGGGAATGAAAGCGCTTGCATGTGACATTGAAATGCCGTTGATTTCCGTATTGTTTCACATGGAAAAGAATGGGTTCGCTGTTGACGTGAAGCATCTTGCAACACTTTCTCGTACGTTCGATGATCGGTTACAGGAACTCACGATTGCGATTCATCGTGATGCGGGGCGAGAGTTTAACATCAATTCCCCATCGCAGCTTGCTGACGTGCTTTTTATCGACCTTGCTCTTGCAACGAAAGGCATCAAAAAAACAAAGAGTGGCTTTTCAACGGCGGCACCGGAGCTGGAAAAGATCGCGGATCTGCACCCTATCGTTGGAAAGATTTCTGAGTACCGTGAATTGGCGAAACTGAAGGGCACGTATGCGGATACGTTGCCAAAATTAGTTCAAGCAGATGGAAGAATTCATGCGCGTTTTAATCAGTGTGTTGCAGCAACGGGCCGCTTGTCTGGATCCGATCCGAATTTGCAGAACATTCCTATTCGTTCAGATCTTGGACGAGAAATTCGTAAAGCGTTTATTGCTACACCGGGATATGTGTTGTTGAGCGCTGATTATTCACAAATTGAGCTTCGTCTTGCAGCCGCTCTTTCTCAAGATCGATCATTTATTGATGCTTTTCACGATGGCGCGGATATTCATAAAAGAACTGCTGCGGAAATGTGGAGCATCGATGAGATAGATGTTACAAAGGAGCAGCGTTATGCGGCGAAAGCAATTAACTTTGGTATTTTATATGGCATTGGTGCTCGAGCATTGGCGAAAAGCGCGAATGTCCGTTTTGAAGAGGCGAAAGATTTTATTGATCGGTATTTCATTGCACATCCTGGTATTCGGTCATACCTCGACGCGACAAAGCTTCAGGTACATGCTGACGGTTTCGTGACGTCCCTTTTTGGCCGTCGTCGATATTTGCCCGAAATTCATTCCGGTATGCCTCAGCTTGTTGCTTCTGCAGAGCGCATGGCGATTAATATGCCAATTCAAGCCACGCAAGCTGATATTATTAAAATGGCAATGATTCGTGTAGCAGACTATCTTCGTACGGCAGACATTAATGCGCGAATGATTGCTCAAGTCCATGATGAATTGGTGTTTGAGGTGAAGCGATCGGATGCGGAAGAGCTCGAGAAGAACGTTCGCGCGCTTATGGGATCTGTTGCACAATTCGACGTTCCGCTTGTGGTTGATGTTGCGACTGCTGATTCTTGGGGTGACATGGACTAGCTATGATTGTATTGGTGTATGGTGACGACGCGTTTCGGGTTGCAATGCGTACGCGAGATTTGATCGAGAAGTTTGCGTTGAAATTCGATCCCGCACGAATGAACATCGATACCTTTGTTTGTGTAAAGAAAAACGATTCCGTTTTGCCCCGTATAACGGATGCTGTGATGGCATCACCATTTCTTACCACAAAGAGAATGGTGTGCGCTGAAGGCATGTTTTCGACAATAACAACGAAACCGGATGCTGAACCGTGGATTGCGATGCTTGGACGCGTTCCAGAATCGACTATTCTTGTGGTGAGCGACAGTGCGCCACAGGAAAAAGTAGAGAAAACGGAAGTATGGAAGAGGGTTTCTGGCATGCCTGACGTGCATATATACCCATTCCCTCTTCTTTCTGGCGCAGCACTTCACACATGGGTTATCGATCGAGCAAAAGTACACGGGGCAATAATGGTTCCTGCCGCGGCCTCTGCCCTTGTGAGTCGTGCTGGAAATGATTCTTGGCGACTAGAGACGGATATTGCGAAGCTTGCAGCCTATGCTGGGGGCGCCCCCGTTTCTGAAGCGATGATCGATGCTGTGGTTTCTCGAGAGTATCGGGAAGATATTTTCGCCTTTATGGATGCGATGAGCGCCGATCGTGCCCCTTTCGCATTACAGAGGTTGCATCAGGAGCGTATGGGCGGAGCAGATGAATTTGCGCTGTTTGGTATGCTGGTGCGGCAAATTCGACTTCTTGTGCAGGTGCGTGCGCTGTGTGATGAGCGTGGGAATGTTGGGAAGCAAGATGTTGCTGATGCACTAGGGCTCCACCCATTTGTGGCGCAGAAGGTGCTTAGTGAGGCTCGGCGTCGATCACTGACGTGTATGCGGGAATGGCATAGTCTGGCGGCAGATTTAGACGGTGCAATGAAACGGGGCCTTGCGGCTAGTGTGGCAGTGGATCGATTGGTTGCTGCAATGCTCAGCGTTGAAAATGCTTGACCATTTCGTGATACTTCGCTAACATTGGCGTATTCTTATTGGAATGTTTGTAGTTTTTTATGCCAAATCTTCGAAATGCAAAGAAAGCGTTGTCACAGAGCCGTGTTCGTGCGGTGCGCAACGCAAACGTAAAAGGTCACATTGATACTATGCGCCGTGCATTTCGCAAGCTTTTAGAAGCAGGAAAGATCGAAGATGCACAGAAGTTGGTGCGTGAATTAGATCAGGCGATGGACAAAGCGGTTACCAAACACGTCTTCAAGGCAAACACCGCGGCACGAGTAAAGTCACGAACTATGCTTGCGCTCAATAAAGCGGCAGCAGCTCCCAAAAAAGTCGTGGCTCCAAAGAAGGCTAAGTAACTCAATCAAAAATCACCCGACGAATTATCGAAGGGTGATTTTTTTGTTGCAGGGATGTTTACTCGAGCGACGGTCGTTCGATCGTTGGCATTTCGATGAGGTCTTCTGTTGGGCCGTCCGTCAATTTCACCACATCTTTACTCATCTTTTTCAGCTCATTGCTCGAGAAATTATATTGGTTTACCACAGTGCTCACTGCATTTCCTAGCTTGCCGTGATATTCCGCGTACGTTCGAAAATGCTTCCCAAGGTCAGCGACTCGCTTGATGATGTCTTGAGCCTTTTCTTCAATTTTCATTGCGTGGAGGGCCTGGAGAACGGTTTGAAGATATGCGAGGAATGAGGTTGGCGAAACAATAATGACGTGATATTTGCTTGCTGCGCGCTGAATGAGATTTTCGTTATCCTCTTGTGTGGAGCCTATTTTATTCACTAAGAGATCGTAATAAATCGCTTCGTGTGGAATGAACATGAAGGCGAAATCCATAGTGCCTTTGCTTGGTTGAATGTATTTTGATGTCTCAAGGATGCGATTTTTTAGATCGTTAATGAACAGTTTCTCTAATCGTTCTCGCTCCGTTCCGTCGTCGGTCTCCGAAATGCGATTATAATTTTCGAGTGAAAACTTTGAATCGATGGGAATGATTTTGTCTTTTACGAACACGACGGCATCCGGAATGAGGTCTTTATCGTTTTCATCCTTCCCTAATCGATACTGCATGGCGTAACTTCCCGGCTCCATGGCATTCTTCAAGAGCGTCTCCAGGTAATATTCTCCCAGAATTCCTCGATGCTTTGGATTTTTAAGAATATCTTGCAAATTTCTGAGTTGCGATGAGAAGTCGAGAACTTGTTTGTTGGTTGCGTCGAGAGTTGCGAGCTTTGTTGTGACTTCTTGGATGATGCGAGACGTTTGTTCGAATTGAACTTGAATAGTTTTATTGGAACGATCAAGACCGGTGTTGAGCTGATCGTTCACACGATCGAGCTTTGTTTGCACTTCCTGACGTTGCTCGGTTGTTGCTCGCAATAATTCCTCGCGAATACGAGATATTTCGGTAAGAAGATTTTGCGACGCAACAGAATCACTTCCATTGCGTTTTTGAAATAAGAAGAGTGTTCCTATTACTGCCCCGAATCCAATAATGAGGATAATAGCGGTGGTTGTGTCCATAGGTTTTATTGACGCGATAATGTTGCGATACGTATACTCTTCTTGTGCTGGTGCAGTATATCACAAGGGAGATATATATTTTGCGACACATGTTGGTATTGGTGAGTGATAGGACTTTCTCATTTTAGACCAGTTTCGATAAAGATAGAGGAAGTCATCTGAGACGTACGTAATGGTACGTTCACCCCGCTTCTCGCGAGAAGCGGGGTGAACGATTTTCCGATGATCTGAGTCACGTCGTTCGTGAACGACGTGATGAATCGAAAATGGGCAAAAGGAGGAAAGAATAAGTGATCATTTTGACCTCGTAGCTCAACTGGATAGAGCAGGTCCGTCCTAAGGACAAGGTTGCAGGTTCAACTCCCGCCGAGGTCACCAGAATTGTTTCACGTGAAACAATCGTTCGTGTTTAAGATAGTTTGTCTCATTTTTTTAGGTTAGAAATAGTAGGACTTTCTCATTTGAGGCTATTTTCGGTGAACCAGGAGGAAATGTCGTGAGACGTACTTAACGGTACGTTGAACGACTTTCCGACGCAGTGAGTCGAAAAGAGACCAAATGGGAAAGTCCTAACTGGGCCTGTAGCTCAGTTGGTAGAGCGCTGCATTCGCATTGCAGAGGTCAGCGGTTCGAATCCGCTCAGGTCCACCAAAAAACACCGAATTATCGGTGTTTTTTAATAGGACTTCCTCATTTTGCCCATTTTCGGCTTACTTCCTCGACGTGATCGACGGTGTACCAAGAAGTACACCTTGACGATCCCGTCATCGTTGCGCACCGAAACTGGTCGAAAATGAGAAAGTCCTATTATTTTAAGAATCTATTTCTCGGTCGGAGTGGTTATCGAATAGATATAATCGATTCTTCCCATCCTTTTCTTGGTTTAGAATGTGATTGAGCTATATATTCGATCATGGTGGCGCGATAACGGTGCCTCATAATTGTTTCACGTGAAACAATCTCATCAGAATTGATCTTTTTATGCTGTATTCCATCGGTTTTAATGAAATAGACGCATTCGATCTTTCCTCGTTAGGATTATTGTGGCTTTAATAGTTTTTAGTTATCACGAAAACATGAGCTCGATGCGATATTTTCCATTTTTTTGATTGTTGTGAGTGTAGCAAGAGAACTTGCTTCGAAGTCTTTTTAGATGAAAACATTTTCTCATGATATTGAGGGGTGATTACACTCTCGATGCTCATCGAAGATGAGAAGTTTCCTTAAAAATGATCGTCATAGTGACTCCGACGCCAATTAATAGTCTCATTTTAGATTGATTTGAGGAAAGATTCTTGATTCATGGGGCACGAATCACTAGATTGTTTCACGTGAAACAATTCATTACGAACGAGGGCATGTTGATAAGCATCGATTCTCAACGCATTATATGTCAACGCTAGTCTATACATATTCTAAAAACATAACAATTTACGGTCTATCAACACACTTATCCCTTACTTATCCACATTTTTTCAAAGTTAGCCAAATTTTCGCCTTCATCATGACGACTTTTAGTGTTCAATGTGGTAAAATAGGGGCATATGATTCGTTGGATAAAATCAACATTATCGCTAATATTAGCCATAATATCAATTTTTCAATCGAATGTTGCTTTAGCGGCGATGTCTTCGACGAATTATCAGATCCAGTGGGATGAGTTTTCTGCAGGCGGAGGCAATAGCTCTTCGGCATCCTATACTGTTCGCGATAGCACCGCTGGTTCTGGGGCTGATTCACGATCTTCGTCCGCAAGCTATCGTATCGATCAAGGCTTTCGCGCCGGTGTGTATGATCAGGTAGTGGACTTCACTCCATACGTTCAGGATAGAAGTACACAGGTTGCTGCCACGGCATTTAGTTCAAATATCGTTACCGTCACAACTGCGGCAGGCTTTGCAGTGAGCGATTGGCTCATCATTGTTCAAGACGAAGGCGCCTCGCAGGTTGCGGCAATGGGGCAGATTTCGGGTATTTCCGGCACAGACATCACTATTCGATCATCGTATTCGGGGAGCACACCAACGATTGATGGCTCCAATGACCAGGTGTATCGCATGTCACCTACTGCAACAAATGCGCTAGGAACACTCTCTTCATCGATAGTGACGACGCAGATTATCGGCTGGGTTGCTTCCGCAGACGTTTCCCAAGGCTTTGGTGTATATGCGTTTGTCGATGATGATTTCCAGGTGGATTCCAACACCATCGCCGGTGTTGCAGATGGATCAGTAACAGCTGGAGACAGCGAATACGGCGCCCGTGCATCAGATTCCACTCTTGCGACGTCCACCTTCGACACGCAAGACACCGCATTCACCACCACTCCCGCTCTTGTTGGAAGCACTTCGGCGTCATCGTTCACAAACAGCGGATTTATTACACTCAAAGCAGCAGTCTCCAGCGGGCAGGCCGGTGGAAACTATACACAAACGCTGACCACGATTTTTGTAGGGGATTATTAATGGTGTTTTTTTAACGATCGACGAAGATTTTACAAATAGAAGATTTCATTACTCCTTAGTCTCCAGCTTTTAACGCAACGAGTTGTTGAATTATTTCGTCAGGTTTTCGGTAGCCAATGGCTGCCCGTGGTCGCCCATTCAGTTGACGTTGCACACGTTTGATCTCTTTCGTTGAAACGGTGCGGAAGTCGGTGCCCTTTGGAAAATACTGACGGATAAGTCCGTTGGTATTTTCGTTTGTGCCACGCTCCCATGGACTTCCCGGATGAGCGAAATATACCTTCATTCCGGTCGCTACCGTAAACTTTTTATGGTCGCTCATTTCTTTCCCCTGGTCGTACGTGAGGGACTTCGTGAATTCTTTTGGTAACGTACGCATTGCTTTGACGTATGCCTTACGCACTGATACTGCATCTTTGGCTTTGAGTGGCACCATGATGGTGTATCTCGTCGTCCGCTCGACAAGTGTTCCCATTGCGGACTGCTTGTATTTTCCCATGATGAGGTCGCCCTCCCAATGTCCTGGCACTGTGCGCTCTGCAACCTCTGCCGGGCGCTCCTCAATGGATAGCATATCTGCGATCTTTCCTCGCATTTCGGTCGCTTTACTCATCTTCGTTTTTCGTTTTCTTCGGTACTTCCGTTCCTGACGGAGACCTTTAATGAGCTCTGCTTTGAGGGAACCTCGTGGCAACACATAAATGTATTGGTAGATGGTTTCTGGAGACAGATGCATATCTTGCCTTCCAGGATACGTGCTCCGGAGTGTTTTGGCGATCTGATTTGGCGACCAACGGTTCATGAGACCTGAGATGACCTCAGCGAGGAGTGCCGGATTCTGCGTCAATTTTCGTCGACCAAACTTCCGAGATGCGGCTTTACGCTGTGCCCGACGCGTCGCCAAATTCGCTCGATATCCGGAGATGCCGCCATTCTTGCTAACCTCCTGAGAAATGGTGCTCGTTGATCTGCCGATTCTGCCGGCAATGGCGGTCATGGATTCGCCGGAGGCTAATCCTCGACTTATTTCTTCTCGGTCAATATTTGTTAGCCGAACGTAGGATTCTGGCATACGAGTAGGAGTCTACTCGTTGCGTTAGATTCTGGAGAGGAAGTCATATTTCGAAAACATAATCTGATCATTTCGGGTACAATGTTCTCATGCTTACGTTTTTACGCTGCACCGTCTTCCATCTCATCATCGGTTCTTTGATGATTGTTTCCCTTTTCCCCTCAACTCTTCTCGCTGCCGCAGTTCCCTCGGTTCGAGATGTGGTGGTGATGCCTGGAGAATCGGCGAGTATTGAAATTCCCGTAGAAAATCAGAAGACGGTTTCGGTGGATGTTGCGTTACAGCTTTTTTCGGCGGAAATTGTGAGTGGGGAGGAGCAGCCGATGATACAAGAGCTTGATGCGGGTATTGCGGGGTGGGTTTCGCTTTCAACAGGATCGATGATACTTGCAGGAGGAGAACAGGATGTGATGGTGGTTACGGTGCATCCACCTGCCGATGCGCAGCCGCAGTCTTTTATTCTTGCGTTGGTTGCAACAGAAATCATCGAAGGCGATATTGCGCTTGTTCATGGCGCAGCAACGTTGATTTTTGTAACGGTTGGTGATGTGCCAACGTCTGCACAATGTGTGGATTTTGTGCGTAACACCGATGATGGTGCCACGCTCACGCTGATGAATACTGGAAGCGGTATACTGTATGCCAACGGAGCCGTTGTGCTTCGTGGAATGTTTGGGATTCGGTTTGGCACAACGCCGATGAATCCAATGGGTCATCGCATCGCAGCGAATCAAACTCGTTCTTGGACTGTTTCATTGCCTGCAATTCCATGGTGGGCATTTGGTGCACTGCATTACAGCATCGACGATGAACAGATCGCTGATGATGGATGCGACTCGATTGCCATCGGAACGCGATGGCTGCCGATCGTGGGCATCGGTGTAGCGTTTATCACGATATTCATGTTGGGATTCGGAATCCTTCGACGAGTTTCTCATTCGGCGATCTGATTGAGGAATAACCTCACCCATACCCTCTCCTTCGTAAGGAGAGGGATAGCACATCCGGATTCGTGACGCATCTGATCGTGATCTCTCCCTCCTTACGAAGGAGGGAGTCGGAGGGAGGTCTAAACACGAGCGTGATTCATTTCCCAATGACTCGACTTCACCAAAAACTTTCTTCCCTTCCCCTCATCGCTCTCGCGATCTTTTTTCCGTTGATCACGTTTGCGGCAACATTTACCGACGTGACGGATCAGGTTTCCACGACGCAGGTTTCCGTGGGATCGAACCACAAATTCATTCTTACGCTTGCAGATGCGATGAGCGAAGGCGAGACGATGACCATTACATTCCCAACCGGATTTGTATTAACATCGATCACCGAAGACGATGTTGATATTGCAGATGATGGCGTGGATCTTTTAACCGCGGCAGATTGTACCGGCTCAGAAGCGGCATCGGTGGCAGTGTCCGGTCAAATCGTAACCATGACCATTTGTGCGGGTGATGGGGGCGCGATCGCAACAAGTAGCGTTGTGAACATCGAAATTGGAACTAATGCTTCAGCATCCGGGAGTGGCACGCAGCGCATCACGAATCCTTCCGTGGCAACGTCGTGGTTTGTGAATATTGCGGGGACAAGCGGAAATTCAGGATCGGTGTTGCTTGCAACGAGTACGAACGGCGGTGCATCGGTAAGCGCAACGGTTCCGGGACCTTCGAGTGGCGGAGGATGCGGCGGCTGCGGATCTCCGTCGCCGGATCCGGATCCGGAACCAGAGCCGGAGCCAGAACCCGATCCCGATCCCGAGCCTGAACCCGAGCCTGAACCTGAGCCAGATCCGGAATCGGATCCTGATCCTGTTGTGGGTGATACGGATGATGATGTTCCACCAACAGAAGATCCCGGTTCATCGCCGTCCAGCCCCAGTGAAACGCCAGTGAGCGATTCAGGCGACCCATCGATTCCCGATGAAGTCGGTGGTGGTTCATCGGTTCCAGATCCGATCATCGAGGGAGGGATTGATGTTCCTACAGATGAAGGCTCGCCAATACTGCCGGAATCGCCGGGGGATGATGCCGGTACCGTTGTTTCGATTCCCGAGGAATCATCGAAACCCGTTGTGAAACCGAATACATCCTCTCCGATTGTAACGATCGCGAATGATGTTTCTGGAGCAATCGAAGAGATTCGTGCGTCGTCACTTGCAGAACAGATTGCTGCGATCGCTCTGCCTATCGCGGCAATTGCAGCAGCATCGACAATCATCGTACTCGCATCGTCGTTCAATTTGTTCTCGTACCTTCAATTTCTCTTTACGTCGCCGTTGATGTTTATTGCGCGCAGAAAGCGAAAGGCATTCGGGGTGGTGTACAACGCTATCACGAAAGTCCCTATCGATCTTGCGACGGTACGTCTATACGATGCGGCGACGAATCGATTGGTGCGATCGATGGTGACGGATGCGCATGGGCAATATTTCTTTCTTGCTATGCCGGGGCAATATCGCCTTGTTGTCGCAAAGCATGGGCTGACATTTCCGAGCGCATATTTGCGGGACGTGAAAGATGATGGGGCGTATTTGGATGTGTATAGCGGGCAGATTATCGAGGTGACGGAAGCGAATGCCAGCATTACGGCGAATATTCCACTCGATCCTGCAGAAGGTGTGCCGCGCACTGCACGAGGGTTGCGGTGGTACCGGTTCTTGCGCAGGTTCCAGTTTGGTTTTTCATTGTCTGGCGTGCTTCTTTCTTTCGGTGTGTGGTTTGTCGCACCGTCGATGGTGACGATGATGCTTGCTGTTGCGCAGGTGATAACATTCCTGCTGTTCTGGCGGTTGGCAGTGCCGCGGGCACCGCACGGCTGGGGTATTGTTTCAGATACATCAACGCGTCGCCCTGTGGGCAACGCTGTCGTGAGATTGTTCGAACCGAAGTATAATAAACTTGTTGAAACAGCACTCACCGACGCACGGGGCAGATATAGTTTCTTGGTAGGGCCCAACGAGTACATTGTACGGACGGATAAAGATGGGTACGACGAGCACACAGTGCGCCCCATCGACTACAGGCAACGCACGGAGCCCGAGGCGCTTGCTATCGACGTTCCGTTGCAGCCGAAAAAGCTACTATGAGGAAGGAGGAGGGAAGAAAAGGCTATGGTATTTCACTCGCACGGCGTTTTTTTGCGAGCGTTATTTTTGCATGTGTTTTGGTGGGAACAGGGTACACGGGGTTAATACAGGTTCGTGCCGCAGCAACGCCGCCACGCATTGTGATGTATCAAGGGCGACTATTAAATAGCAACGGTGTTCCTGTTTCGGATACGACGGCATCGATTTCGTTTGCGCTGTACGATGCATCGAGCGGCGGAACCTGTTTATGGTCGAATAATTCTGCGACGTGTGCTTCGGTTGCCGCACGAACAGTCACGCTGACATCGGGATTATTCTCTGAGGCGCTTGGTGATACTGCGGCTGCTACGCCATATGCCGCAATTGCTGCGACGGTTTTTGCAGATAATGCCTCCGTGTACCTTGAAGTCATCGTGAATGGTGAAACGTTGACTCCTCGAAAAGCAATGCTTGCTGCGCCGTATGCCATGAACGCCGATGCACTCGACGGCTACACCACGACTCTCGCGGGAGCGACCTCGGCAATGGTTCCCGTTTTTACCGCGAACGGCAATTTGGTGATTACCGGTTCGCCACAGAGTACAGCAACGACCGATGCCGTATTGCTGGTGAATCCCGATACTGCCGTCACAGCAACGAATGAAAAATTACTTTCTCTTGCGGTGAGCGGAACGGCGAAGTTTACTCTCGATGCTGAGGGAGATGGAACATTTGCGGGTTCAATTGGGGTGAACGGCGGAACTATCGCCTCTTCTATTGCGTTAGCGATTACTTCCGGTGGTGATTTGAGTTTGAATCCTGGTGGGTCCGGTTTAGTTTCTATCACAACGGGTGACGATTTTACGGTGGGTGCCGCAACCCTTGTCGCACCATTCAGTGTGGATGTTTCACTCGCGACGATTCGTTTTGGTAGTGGCAGTAGCGCAGATCCCATTCTGAATTTTTACGCGAGTGATTCATCGACATCTGCACAGATCGCGTATGGTCTTACGGATACCTTTGCGGTTACCGGTGGAAATTGGTCGTTGACGGGTTTGGGTACATTACCAACCACGAGTAGCGGATCATCGGTGTCATCATTGACGACAACAACGCTGAGTGGCACGTCATCGAATAATCTTGCAGCATTAACGATGTACGGATCGTCATCATCGATGACGTATTCTGCTATTGAGGGATCGGGAACGACGTCGCACCAAGTGAATGCCGGGCAAAATTCGCTCACAATCTCTGGGGCAACGTCGGTGTTAACGTACGGGAATGCCGTGAAGGGAACGCTCACGAATACTGCAACGAATGCATCGTTGATAGAATCTGGCGGCTACTTGTCCGGCGTGACCGGCGTTGCTACGCATAACGCGAGCCTTACCACCTTGAGCGATATTCGTGGTGTGTACGGCGAAGTTGCCGCAGCGAATGGTACGGTTACGAATGCGTATGCCGTTTCTGGACAGTTTTCCGTGACGTCGGGATCGATTACGAATGCCTACGCGGTGTACGGTAAGGGCACCACAGTTGGAACAAATCGATACGGTGTGTATGGCGAAGCGTCTGGGGGAACGAATAATTATGGTGGCTATTTTACGGGGGGAGCAGTGCAGATTGATGCGGATACCTCTGCGGATATTGCAACCATCGCTTTGACGGCTGGAGAGCTTTATGTTGCCGGCGACCTTGAATCGCGGGGAAGTACACTCCTTGGTGATGCCACAAGTTCAAGCCCAACGTTTACCTTCTCATCCGCAAAAACATCCGGTGATTTAGGGTCGTTTGTGTTTGATGGCATGCAATCTGGCAATGGTTTTACGGTGTCGCGCGCCAATGCTGGGGGCACCGATGTGACGGGAACTATTTTCCGCGTATTGCAGAATGATGTTGGCGCAGGATCGACGGCAACCGCCGCATCGATTACGCAGCTTGGAGCAGGATCGGCGATCGGACTCTTGATTACACAAGCGACCACGAGCGCGCATAGCGGCGCAAGTACCGGCGCAAATGCACTCGTGATTGATACCCAAGAAAATGGAAGTTCCGACGATGCGATTATTTTACGCTCCGATTCTAATGCAGATGGCACTGGTCTTGATATGGAGTTCCGCGTTACTACCGCTGGCGATGCATATGCTGATGGAGCATTTACTGGTGGTGGTGCTGACTTTGCTGAATATTTTCCCACGAAAGATGCTGCGCTTACCGATGAACAGCTGGTGTGTCAGGATTATGCGGTTGCGAAAAGCGTAAAGCGATGTGAGGCAGGGAACACCCAGATCGTTGGTGTGATTTCTACAAATCCTGCGTTTATTGGAAACAATATCGGCGACGGCACAGAGGATTTGCGGGGTAATGCGAAGTATCGATTGGTGGGTTTAACCGGGCAGGTGGATACGAAGGTGAGTACAAGTGATGGCGCAATTGCTGTTGGTGATCCAATTTCCGCATCGTCGACGATGGCAGGATATGGCGCAAAGGCGCATGGGCCGGTACGGATTGTGGGCTTTGCATTGCAAGCGCTGTCTGGCGGGGTTGGCACGATTCGTGTCCTTGTAAGTCCGCAGTGGTATGGCGGCGATGTGCTCACCGCGACCGGAGGTGCCACGCAGGTGGCAGGCAGTTTCGCGATTGCTGCAACAACCCTGGCGACCGCATCATCGGTAACCGTGGATTCCGGCACATTGATGCTTCGCGGATCTGCATGGAGTGGTAATGCGGCGGAAACAATCGGAATGCAGCTCAAGACCGCAGTGAGTGCCGTGGATGATTATCGTCTTTCGGTGATGAATACTGCAGGAACCGAAGTTGCCTCTGTGGGGAATTCTGGAGACTTCGCGATTGCTGGCAGACTCTATCCTTCAGATCGGGGCGCGACACAACGAACGAAATATCTGTATTACGATGGATCAGTTGGTTCTGGTGGTGACATGATGCGTACGAATGCTGCAGGTTGGGCAGCAGGATCGTATGACTTTGCGGAAATGTTCCCGTCTGCCGACGTATTGCTGCCTGGTGAAATTGTCGTGTTTGGCGATGCGAGCGAACATGTGAAGCGATCGTTGGGCGAGCCGTACAGTCGCACCATTGCCGGAATTGTTTCTACGCGCCCCGGATTTTTGGCAGGTGAGAATCGTGCGGATCATTATCCTATTGCGCTTGCTGGGCGTGTGCCAACATTGGTCTCCACGGAAAACGGCGCAATCAACATCGGCGATCCACTGACAACATCAACACATCCCGGCTATGCCATGAAGGCAACGGAACCTGGACCGATTGTGGGCTATGCCGCACAAGCATTCGAAGGATTGATGGGAACGGTGATCGTCTATGTGAATGTTTCATATTACGCCGGTGCACCGGTGAAGCAGGGTGCGGGTGCAGAAAACACCGTTTCCCATCTTTCTGCAGATATTCAAGCGTTTGATACCACGGGTGTGCTGAACTTTAACGGTGGTCAGCTTCTCGCGATTGGTTCCATGGCAGGAATCGATGGCGTGTGGCGTTTAGAGAATGATGGCGATTTCATTACGTCTGGTCGGCTCATCGAATTAGTGCGGTCGGTTGAGGGTACCGATGTTGAAACGTATGTTGCGGCAACATTGCAGAAAACGGTGCAGCTTTCCGGTACGGTTGTACTCAACAATGGTCGCGCCGAGGTGACGTTTGCAGACATCGATGCAACATTTACCAGTATCATCGATACAGCCCCAACCTATCGCGCACTTATCACACCGTACGGAGCAACCGGTGCACTCTTCGTCACCGATCGCACGGTGAACGGATTCGCTATCGTTGAATCTGGTGCAGCGTCTTCCGGCGTTTCTGTGGATTGGTTCGTGATTGCGACGCGGAGGGATTACGCGGAGGTGAATGCGGTTCCGGTTGAAGTGCCGTTGGTGAGCAATTCGGTCGAAACCCCTTCGGAGTTCTCGACCCCCTCCGACTCCCCCTTGGCAGGGGGAGAGGTCGCGACGGATGAGGTCACTCCGTCATCGGATCCGGTGAGTGAATCGATTTCCGATCCTGCACCGGTCTCTGATCCTGAACCGATTTCCGAACCTGCATCATCGGATTCTGCTTCTTCGACTTCAGCTCCCTCCGACTCCTCGTCCCTTTCTCACTCCCCCATAAATGGGGGAGAGGTCGCGAGCAATGAAAGCGCTCCGTCATCGGATTCGGTGAGCGTTGATGCTGCGCCTGCGCCGTCCGCCGACTCAGCCCCATCCGGATCTTCCGATGCTCCTTCGAGTGAGTCAGTGTCATCCTGAGGCTTTGCCGACCTGTCCCCACGAAGCTTTAGCGAAGTGGGAAAGATCTCTCGTTGATTAAGAACTTTCTATGATTTTCGATTCTGAGCGCATCCTTCGTTTTATCGTTCGGTTTGGTTTTCAGCTCTTAGTTTTCGTCACACCGATCCTCGCGTTGCCCTGGACGGTAGACGCACTCGACGTCAATAAACAAATGTTTTTTTTCGGCATTGTCGCAATCATGGTGATTGCGTGGCTTGCGGAGGCGTTGTTTGCGCGGCGGATGACGGTGAAGCCGAGCGTGTTATGGGTTCCATTCGTGGCATTTCTTGTATGTGTAGGCATTTCCGCTGGGCTTTCGCATGAGCCGTATACGAGCGTGCTTGGGCAAACGAATCAGGAATATACGAGTGCAATAACGATTGCGTTGATGATTGGTATGGCGTGCGTGGGCGCGCATGTGCTTGATGCGCGTGCGCAGTATAAAGTGCTTGTTGCCGCGATGATTGGTGCTGCAGTTGCGGGTGTGTGTTCAGCGGCAGCTTTTTTTGGCATGACGTTTGGCACGTTGCCAACGAATCTTATCGGTACACCCAACGCGCTCCTTGTGTACCTTTTAGCGATGACGTTGCTTGGCGCTGGCATGATGATTACCGCAACAGCATCGCATCGTAAACACGAGCGTGTTGTGGTTGCGGGTGCAACAATCGTCACGACGCTCGCAACAATCGCTGGATTACTCGCAGTAGACTATGCAGTGCTTTGGGGATTAGCACTCTTCGGAAGCGTCGTACTCTTTGCTCTTTCTGCAACGCGATCTGAATTGTTTTCGCGCCCTACCCGATACATTGCGCCCATGATGCTGTGCGTGGCATCGCTGTTTTTCCTTGTTCTTCCCAGTGCATTACCAAGCCCATTCCCCTCCGAGGTTGCACTGAATACCCGAACCACATGGAGTATTGCCGCGGAATCGATGAAAATCGGTGCATGGGCATTTGGTACTGGTCCTGGAACATTTTCGATGGTATTCACGCAGCATCATGGCGCCGATCTGAATACATCGGCATTTTGGGACACCCGGTTTGATCGTGGTTCCTCGGCGATACTCACCATGCTGCCGACCGTGGGAATATTCGCCGTTCTTGCACTCGTTGTTGCCCTCATTCTTCTTGTCGTTTTTGCCTTGCGTCACGTGCTTCGTCATTCATCCGTGGAAACACTTCCAATCATGACGGCGTGGAGCGTTTTGACTGCAGCGCTCTTCGTTTATCCGCAGAATTTTACGCTGACCTTGATGTTTTGGGTGTTTACGATGTTGGTGCTGCGCACAATATTGCCCCAAGGAAAACTGTTGGACTTTGAACGCTCGCCGCGCATGGGCTTTGCAGCGGCATTTGCGTTTGTGCTGTGTGGCATGCTGTTTCTTACCGTCACCTTTGCTGGAATTTCGCGGTATCGTGCGGAGATTGCGTTTGCACAAGCGGTTACTATCGATGCACAAGGCGGGAACGTTGATGACGTGATCGCGTTGCTTGACGATGCAGCAACCGCGAATCGATGGAGTGACGTGTATTACCGGAATCTTGGCAGCGCGCTGCTTCAAAAGGTGCTTACGGTTGCACAGCGCGCAGATGCCGATCCTACGGTGGTGAAATCTCTCATTGGCGCTGCGGTGAATGCGGGTGTACGCGCCACAGAGCTTGGGCCAACGAATGTCATCAATTGGGAAGTACGGGGCGATATTTATCGAAATGTTTCTCCGTTAATTTCCGATGCTGCGGCATTTGCGATTGCCTCCTACGATAAGGCGATTGCGTTAGCGCCGAATAATCCAAAATATGCCGTGAGCAGTGCGCGTGCATATTTAGCACTTGCGGATACATTGGCGCCGGTAGCAAAGGGCGACGATGCTGCCGCTGCTACAACAGCGAAAATTGCGCAAGACGACGCACTGCAGCATGCGCACGATGCCTTGATGCACGCCATTACGTTGAAATCGGACTACGCCGAGGCACGATACTTTTTAGCCTTCGTACAAGAACGGCAGAACAAGCTCGCAGAAGCCGTGGCAAGCATGGAAATAGTGCGCGCCTCTGCGCCCCGCGATGTTGGCGTAGGTTTGCAGCTCGCGCTGCTGTATCTTCGCCAAGGCAAGCAAGACAACGCGCAACGCGAGCTAGAACGCATTATCGCCATCGCTCCAAATTTCGCAAACGCCCATTGGTATCTTGCATCGATTTTTGAACAAAAGAACGACATCGACGAAGCCGTGATCGAGCTGGAAACCATCATGAAGCTTGATCCAAAGAATGAAACGGTGCAGAAAAAGATTAATGCGTTGAAGGCAGGAAAGACGCCTATTGCTCCGATTCCTGAGCCGTTGCCGGAGAGTGAAGTGAGTCCGTAGCCCCCTCCAACTCCCCCATAAATGGGGGAGAGTATCGAGGAGATGAATCTTGACGTGAACTTCCCCCCATTTATGGGGGGATTAGAGGGGGGTTCCGAAACTAAAAGCACCCCCAGTTTCCCGGAGGTGCCTCGTCGTCACGCGTCGTTGGGAGCTAGAAGCTCCCGGTCACCGTAACGCTGTCGCCACTGAAGGCGACGGAAGTTTTTTGGTGGCTGCCCGCCAGCAGCCACCAAGTCCCCCCGCCCACCAATCCGATGCCCGCGGATCCGAGCCCGATCGCGAGATTTCGATTTTTTTTGAAGCTGGACGTGGCGGCGCCTAGCTCCTTCTGGCTGCATCCCTCGGTAGCGCACCGAGCCAAAACCCGGTGGGGTTCCACGGCGCGGACGGCAAAGATGCCACCCACGCCGAGACCGATCCCGCCTGCGCCGATGAGGGCGGAGGCGGGAGTTTTCGAGGGGAGCTTCCAGTTTTTTCCCACCGCCGAAGGCGGAGTGGTGGGTGGCGGGGCTGGGGGCAGGATCAGCGCCCCGCCGGGGAGGAAGAGTCTCCCCCAGTTCTGGTACCACCTGTCCTCGTCCCCCGATCTCGAAATTCCCAGATCAAGGTGGCGGGCAGCGACCTTGACGCCGTCTTTATAAAAAGAGCCGAGGGTGATCATTCCCCCTTGGCTCTTTTCAATCGTTTCGGCGGCCGCAACGATCAAGCCTCCTGGGGCGGTAAAGCTTTCAATTCCGGTTGATATTGCCATGGCATCCGGCAAAATGCCGGATTCTGGGATATCGTTGGCGGTCGGACCGAAGGAGTTCCGGGAGGAATCGAGCAGAACGAAGAAACTTTTCGCCAGAGGCTTCATCGCTTTTTGGAGTTCTGCGAACGAGAGCGGTCCCGCCTTCGTTCCCAACTGCTCCATGTTTTGATCTCCCCCGATTCCGGGGCACTCGAGGGAGACGAATGCCAGGTCGGCAGGGACCTCGCCGACCTCCGCCGTCAGGTCGGTGAAGACTTTAATCACCTCCTCAGGACCTGCGCCCTCCGCCACGACGAGGGTGCCGATGTCCGACCTGGTTTCGAGGACTTTTTCGAGTTTTTTGCTCTCCGATTCCGGACTCGGAGAGCAGTTGATGATCACGGCGATGATGCCTTGTCCACCGTTGTCGCGGATGACCCTCACAGCCGCTTCCGGCGGGGCGGGTTCCACCGCGAAGGCGGTGGGGGTGAGGGTGGAGAGGATCGCGAGGATGATGAAAAGAGCCAGTTGCATTTTGACCTCTGAAAGTGAATTTTTTGCGAACGTTTCTCCCTTCCGGGAGGGGTAAAAATAGCGAATATTTGCGGAAAAGTCAATGGAAATGTAAAATGGGGGCGATGAATATTGGTGGGATGCGGTATCTGTCATCCTGAGGCTTCGCCGACCTGTCCCCACGAAGCTTTAGCGGAGTGGGAAGGATCTTTCGTAGACTTGTTGGTTCTAGCAAATCTGTGGGAGATCCTTCACTACGTTCAGGATGACGGATTATTTGAGAAACATCATCTATTTTATGCTCAATGTAGGAATTGTTGGTTTGCCTAATGTTGGGAAGTCCACGTTATTTACTGCGTTAACCAAGAAACAGGTGGATTGTGCGAATTTTCCGTTTTGTACTATTGAGCCGAATGTGGGGACGGTTTCGGTGCCGGATGAGCGGATTGCGGTGTTGGCGGCGATTTCTGGAACCGCGAAGCTTATTCCTACGGCGATTGAGTTTGTCGATATCGCCGGTCTCGTCAAAGGCGCGCACAAGGGTGAGGGCTTGGGGAACAAGTTTTTGGCGAATATCCGCGAAACTGACATGATTGTGCATGTGGTGCGGGCGTTTCCAGATCCAAATGTGGTGCACGTCGATGGCAGTATCGACCCAAAGCGCGATGTTGAAGTGATCGAGCTCGAGCTTGCCATGGCAGATTTAACGACCGTCGAAAAAATGTTGGCAACGGTAACGGGGAAGATGAAGTCTGGGAAGAATGCAGATTTGGTGGCGCAGGCATCGGCGTTGGAGAAGTTGCAAGCAGCGTTGGTAAAAGGGGAGTTGGCGCGATCGGTGGAGTTTACGGATGACGAGGCGTTGTTTATGAAAACGATGTCGCTGTTAACGGCAAAGCCAATTTTGTACGTTGTGAATGTGGATGAGGCTGATGCGACGCGAGCAGATTGGGTTTCGCCATTGGGACCAACGCGCATGGCAATTCCGATTTCAGTGAAGATCGAGGCAGAGATTGCAGGGTTGTCGGGTGAAGACGCGAAAGTGTTTCTTGCCGATCTTGGGCTGAAAGAATCCGGGCTCGATAAAGTCATTCGTGAGTGCTACACGCTATTGAACTTGGCGACGTATTTCACCACTGGTGTACAAGAAACACGGGCGTGGACGATTAATGTCGGCATGAAAGCACCACAAGCCGCGGCAGTGATTCACACAGATTTTGAAAAGAATTTTATTCGCGCAGAAGTGATTGCGTATACGGATTTTGTGGCATGCAACGGCGAGGCCGGTGCGCGAGATACAGGAAAATTACGAATCGAAGGGAAGGAGTATAGTGTGAAGGATGGCGATGTGTGCCATTTCAGGGTGAACGTTTAATCTGATCCTATGAGCAACTCCATTGTCATGAGACTCGATAGAAAGGCGTTTGACCGGATGAAGGACGGGAAGACATTATGGGAGATTCGGTTGAATGATGAGAAGCGGAAGGGTGTGAGCGTGGGGGATGAGATTGTGTTCATGCGAAGGCCGGAGCTTGAGGAGCGATTGCCGATGATTGTGGAGGAGAAGGTTCCGTTTCTGAATGTACAACGCATTCTTGATCACATCGCGCTCTCCGAAATCGGTGAATACGCCACGGAACTTGAATTCATTCAGAGCTTGATGGCGCATTACACGCCGGGGGAGATGGTAGAAAAGGGATTGATCGCATTCAAGGTACGCAAGGTATAACAAAAATACCGAGGTCCCTCCTCGGTATTTTTGTTTATCACTTTGCGATGAATCGCCAGAGCCTTCTGCCGACCAGTTGCCCGTCGTGGCGGTAAATGACGGGTTCGTATGGGAGTGGGGAATGCGTGTAGCCCAAGGGTTAGAGGATCGTACGTGCGTCGAAGGCAATGTCTTTGCCGTCAAAGGTGTGAACGGGTGCGGCGATGAGAAGTGTTGCGCCGGGCTTGAGGCTCGGGAGTAATGCAGAAAATGCTTCGTGGTACAGGTTTGCGACGTACGCAATGGCGTCGTCCACCTCTCGATGCGTTTCTGTTCCTTTACGTGGTCGGCCAAGATACGTTTCGGTAACAACGGCATCGATGGAGTGTGGCTTGAGATGTTCGCTTACCGTTTGTGCAGAGTTGGGAAAAAGCTGGAATGACGGCATCGGCATGCCTTGATTGCGCACCCATTCAAGATTTTCTTTGGTATCTGCCGTTGCCTCCGCATTAATGTCGCTACCGATGAGGGATTTTGCGCCAAGGAGTGCGGCTTCCATGAGAATAGTTCCAGAGCCACAAAACGGGTCGAATACGGTGGATTGTGCTGTATCAATCCCCGCAAGATTCACCATCATGCGTGCCAGCTTTGGTGGCAACATCCCTTGCTTGGCATTGCGGCGTGGGCGGCCAAAGTCGCGCCCAGCCCATGCGTCGACATCTTGCACGGCAACGGTTTTGCCGATGAGAATTTCTGTTGTGCCAACAAAGAAACAATATTCTGCGCCGCGTTCTAAAAGATGATTTTTGGTAATGACGACAGATGACAGCGTTGGCGACGAAGAAATAACGTATCGTGCTGGGTGGTTTGCCGCTTGCAGCTCCGATTTTATTTCCATCCCAAGCTTTGAAGCATCACGGCGCGCGCGTTCTGTTCCGCTATTATTTCCAAAATTATAGACGCTCGTACCGAAATGAATTTTGCCTTCTGCTGATTCGGTTAAAAGATCGTTGACGAGGAATGCGGCAAGATCGGCATGGTTCCAGCTTGGCATCGCGCCGATGATCACTCCAATCTTTTGAATGCCCCCAAGTTTTGCATTGAGCGCCTCCAAGTTTTCACTCATGTCATCAAAAATCGCGACATCATGATGCGTTGCAGAAGGTTTCTGACCAGTAACCACGGCGATCTCAGACAGTGAAAGTGTAGGGTGGCTGCCAAGAATGGTGAAGATTTGCATATAGGGATGGTCTGAATCGTACCACGAGACTCATCATTGAGTACCCTCCCCCTGCAAAGGGGGAGTTAGGAGGGGGTCGTGAAAGCTAAAGGGCGGCCCAGGGAGATTTCTCTTCTCCCCAAGCCGCCCCCGTTGTCACTACTCGATGGTCGTCGTCACCACCGAGCTTTTCGCCTTGTCCCCGCCGACAAGGCGAACGTCGACGTAGCAGCGAACCCAGGATCCGAACGTGGCAATTGCCACGACGTTTCCCCGGCTCGCCATTCCCTCGTTTTGGAGGGGCTTTTTCTGCCATGCCCCTCCTTCTTTCTCCGCGATTTCTCCTCGGCAGAACAGTGTTCGAGACTGCTCTGTCGCACCTTCCGGGATCAAAATCGTGGCAGCGATTTTGATCTCGTCTCCTACCCCAACCTCTCGGGTATAGGAGGTGATTTTCACCGTCATCTCCGAAACCGTTTCCGGCTTCGGGGCTTCGGTTACCACCGGCGTGGCGACGACCTTTTCGGTAACCGGTGCTTTTACCGCCACCGGCTTTGGATCCGCCTTTAGAGGCTTTTCGGATTTTTTTGCCGCAGGAGCGACTTTGGTCTTCTCGACCGATGCCACTACCTTCGGCAATTCCTCCGCCTTTACCTTTTCTTGCTTCACCTCCACCGGCGGTGGCTGCTCCGGCGCCGCCGCCTCAGCCACGGGCGCCGGTGTTTCCACCGGCTCCGTCACCACCACCTCCAGCACCTCGGGTTTCCCCGAAGGCCAGAAGGCGGTGACCACCATGACGCCTCCCAGAAACATCATCCCCACCGCCAGGAGGATGGCGATGAAGGCGAACGGCATTTTTTTCGCCGGCGGTGGCGCGGTCACCACCGGCGTTGTTCGCGGAGCAGGAGCCGGGGGAGGCTCCTCCGGGAGATCTTCCTCTTCCTCCCCGGAGAGTGACTCTGGGAAGTCGGGGACCATCGTTAACGGATTGCCCACGGCTGCCGCCGGGTCATCCGGCTCGGGGTGCGGTACCCACGGAATCTGATCCTGGGGAACCAGTTTCTCGGCCGCCTCTACGGCGGCGAGCATGTCCTCGGCGGAGGCATACCGATCTCCGACTTTTTTATTTGTCGCTTTTCGGGCGATTTCTTTTAAGATTTCGTTCCGAATTTTTTCCAGCCATTTTTCCCGATCCCTTTCCTCGCTAATTCCCAAAAATGGTTCGGTGGGCGGAGGCGCTCCTCCCATTTCGCCAGTGATAATCCCCAAAGCGTACACATCCGTCGCTTCGGAGATTTTTCCGCCGACCCACTGCTCGGGAGGCATGTGGGTCATTGTTCCCATGACCGTTCCATCCCTGGTTTTATTGGGATCCGTTTCCATACGGGCGATCCCAAAATCTGCGATCACCGGAGTCCCGTCCTTTTTAATCAGGATGTTTTCCGGTTTGATGTCCCGGTGTAGGATTCCGATTCGGTGTGCGGCACGAAGGCCGCAAAGCACCCCCTTAAGGATTCTGAGAGCCTCCGCGGGAGAAAGAACCCCTCCGTAAATGAGTTTTTGAAGGGTAACTCCCCCGTCAATGAATTCCATGACGATAGCGGGTACCCCGTGCACGGTTACAAAAAAATGTCGCGTCCCCACGACATTGATCTCTTTTGCGAGAGCACTTCCGGCGCGCGCTTCGGTTATAAACCGCCTTACCCCGATTTTTTTCGCCACATCGGGGTGAAGGAACTTGATCGCCACCTGAATTTCGAGATTACAATCTTTCGCCCTCCAAACTTCGCCGAAGGATCCCGATCCGATCCTCTGCTCGAGCCGAAAGCTCTCGAGGACGGTGCCGATTTCGAAGCCCCGGGTTTCATTGGTCTCAGTCGTCATTGTTGACTCCGTGGTGCTCATCGGCACCGGTGGTGTTTTTTTGGGAAAAAGCGTTTTCACCCTGCAATTATTGATGATTATTGCGGGTGAATGGCTGAGGTTAGCACTTTTTTGGTTTGACGTAAAGCCCTGGGTTCGCTATTGTTTACGCACTTATTCTTGTCCATAACCCATTGGGTTCCCCAAAAGGATGCCGATTTCGGCAGAGTTGAGGGGCGAGCACGCGCTATGATTTACGAAATCATGTCCATTATTCCGCCAAAGTACTCAGAATCTGAGATTGACGGCGTTACGAAA
>CALRGY010000015.1 GCA_943358395.1 Candidatus Uhrbacteria bacterium
CGTTTGTCAAACTTGAGAAAATGAAGATCAAGACCGGACTCAATCACTTTGCGCTGAAGGCGAAGCTGTATGTGAGCGCGCTTCGTTCAAGTATGGATGAACTCACGCAATTGAAGAAACTGCGGGTAAGGGCTGCGTAAGGTGAGTTCTGTAACACAAGGAAAAGTCTTCCTTCACGTTCCTCCCGTTCCACATCCGGCAACCTTGGTCTGACGTTGGCGCTAGCGAGCAAAGCAAGAAGCTGGGGGTTGATCATGGTAATCCTCCTGCGGTTTTGGGGGAAAAATATATCATACGATTTTCATGTAATCAATATAAAGAACCAACCTCATCTCTGAAGTTGGTTCTTTATGGCTCCGGTCGTTGATTGCGTCCAAAAGGCGATTGAGGATTGTGAGGGATATATCAGCATCCCGAAGCTCACAGAGTCGGATTTGGTTTAGTGATTATGTTCTACGATTCCTGTATACAAGATCGGATCGGGAAAATTCGCACGAAGAAATTCGATGTCATCACTTTTTCCATATCCATCCAAATCACATAAGTTGTTCTCTAGTAAAAACTGATAATATTCTCGTTTAATGCATTGCACATGAAGATGCGGAAACCATCCTCCGTTCACCGACGAGCTTCCGACTCTCCCCAAAATCTCTCCGTCATTTAACGTATCTCCTACACGTAAATTTCCTGGATGAGCGAGGTGCGCAAAAACCAAAACACAATCCGTTAATGCGTCGTCGACAATGACGCGATTACCCCAACCATGCGGCTCTGGATGGTCGGTATCGATCCGTAGAACAATCGTTGGTCGAGAAACTGCAACCGCGGTTCCCGCCGGAACATTAAAATCTATCCCAAGGTGGACATATCTTTCGTCATCATCAAGATAGCTGCCTCGCCAGAGCGTGCTTCTGTTCTCCATCCATCCTCCAAAGGAAAAATCAATTCCGAGGCGTTGGTGACATTGCTCAACAAACTTCTCGCACACAAGAGGATTAAGCAGCGGATTCTTCTGCTCTGAAGTATGTTCCGCCAGCCAACCGCGTGCTTCGGCATCAAGATTAATCTTTGCAAAGCGTTTCATTTTCAATTCAGGAAAAATCATACGAATATCTTACCGGTTCGAATTCCGCATTGGGTAGCTCTCAAAAGATAACAAAACTAAAATAGTAATTTACGGCAACGAAGTCACTATCTCGTAAGATTCTTTCTCCGCACAATAAGCAAAATTGAATAAAAAGTTCCGAGACAGAAGAGATAAACCGGATATAAAAGCGTGATAAATGTAAATGAACTCAACGCGATAATAGAAATACACCACTTTAAACCAGTGAAAGCCCAAAGAGGCACACTATCTTCCCATGGTTTTGTATACCCTTTCCTGAGCGTAGGAACAAAAGCAAAGAAATCTGTTAGCGTTATTAAAATTACAGAGATTATTGGGTCTTTCGTCGCATACCAAGACAATAAAGAGATGAGCGCGACACACAAAAGACCCCAGTCGCTCTTTGAAAACTTTCTGTCCCCTTTAAAAATCGCGATACTAAAAACAACACATTGAAATAACGCTGTAAATGCAGTAACCCAAGAGCCAGCAGCGCCATTATTAACATACTGAGCTGTAAAAATAATAGAAACTAAGATCGTCCAAATAAGCCAAGAAAACGCGTGCGGCTTTGCTTTTCCAGAAATGACATCGCGAAGGTATATGGTATACCCAGCAAAACCAATAGCAATTGCCACAATACCTAAAAGACTCTTGAATTCGACCATAAAATTAAATTATCTCTCTATCAAGATTGTATCATTCCGATCTTCACTTCTTGGCTCCGCGTTTTGATTGCGTCCGAACAGCGACTAAGGAGTATGAGGTACATTGTGATTCCGAGACTCACAGAGTCGGATTTGGCTTAGTGATCTCGATACGTTTTTTTCTTAATGCGGATGCATAATCGACCCTATCCTCGGGAGCAGATTTCTGTGCCCTCCACAGTTCTTCCGAGAAGTGGTCTCCCGTGAAACGTGGCACAAGATGGAGATGATAGTGGAATGCGTGTTGATCTCCAGCAGGTTCATTGTTTTGAAGAACGGTTACTCCATCGCACTGTCTCACATCTTTCATCGCGAGCGTCACCTTTTTTGAAACTTCAAATATTCGATAGCCGTATTCAGCTGGCAACTCATAGAGATTTTCGAAGTGCTTGACTGGAACAATGAGAAGATGACCCTCGTTCCCCGTGATAGCCTTTGAGCTGATAAACCCCATCACAAGTTCGTCTTTGTAAAAGATGTCCGCTTGTTTAATCCATGTGTTTTCATTTTCAATCCCTTCAATCGCAAGGCAGATCGGGCATAGATAGTTTGCAGGGGCATGATTATGCATAATTATTTCAAAAGAAATGTCTTCACGTTTTCTAAGTTAGTATAAAGGTGCGCTGAGAAACCAAGACTTTTCGCCATCTCAATAACACCTTCATCATTGTCGATACAAAGGACTGCCGATTTCTCGATAGGCTTTTGTGCGTTGAGTGTTTGGTAGACATGCATAAAGAACTCCGGATCTTTTTTGCTCACACCCAGAGCTCCTGAATAAAATACGTCATCGAGCAACTGACCATTACCGAGTGTTTTTGCAAGATGAGCGCCACGATACTTCTCGTTATTCGTCGTCATAACGCAACGGATACCTTGTTGACGGAGGGAAGTGATAAAGGTGGCAACATCGGAGTCGAGTTCCGTCCCCTTGGTAAACCAGTAGTTCATCAGCTCTTCAACAGTTCCCTTCCATCCCCAATCGCCAATAACTTTCGCAAGCTCTTCTTGAAGATCAGCTTTGCCAATGGAGCACTGTTTAAAAACACCCGTAAAAAATGGCAGGAGTTTTTCCATTTTAATTCCGTAGTCGAGCACTAATTGTTCACTAAACAGTCGAGGGCGCCGAACTATCACTCCATCCGCATCCCAAAAAATGGCTTCAAATTTCATATCCCCCATAGTCTACCAGTTCAAACCCCACCTCGGGTAGCTCCAAAAAAATAGCAAAAACCCCAACATTTCTGTTGAGGTCGTTGCTGGCTACGCATCGTGAATGATGTTAGGACTGCAATCGAGGAGTATGAGGGGTACATTAGCATCCCCAGATTTACAGGGGAGGATTTGGTTTATTAATTCCGACCGAACAATCGTTCAATCACCTTTTTGGTATTTTCGAATTGATCCTCAAATGTATTTGATTGATAAAGGGCATCGAATAATTCAGCAGCATCCTTATCTATTGCTCGCATCTTTTTTAGTCGCTGTTTTGGCGCGGGAGTCCAAAGTTGATGAATCTCAAAATAAAGCTCGACTAATTCTTGGCACAACCCTTGCAGATAAAGATTTGCCGTTGGTAAGTCATTCGATTTCAGGAATTCGATCGCGCTAAGTTTATCTTCTTTATCGAAACGTAAATGATGAATCTGCTTTTCAGTCATCTGAGGAATTCCTTTGTTTCGAATGCCATCGACAAAACTTTTCAATTGATCCATTTGCTCATCTGGATCATAAACAATTTTTCCATCAGTCCACTGCTGGACAGCATCATTCGGATTTTTTGTGTAAAAATCTTTTGCGAGATCAAATGACGCATAAACCATTTCGAATGCCTGACCCTCACGGTCAAAAACATCTCGCCATGCGCCCTCTCTAACAAGAACTAAAATATCAACATCGGAAGTTGGTCTCTGGTCGCCTCTAGCATATGATCCGAATAAAAGAATGCCTCTAACATCATCATTCCTTTTTAGTTCCTCGATAAATGACTCAACAATCTTTTTCATACGATAATCATTTTACCAGTTCGAACCCCACTCTGAATAGTCCAAGAACAATAACAAAATTCCAGTATTTCTGCTGAGATTTCGTTGGCTCCGTGTGTGGAACGCGTTCGAACGGCGGCCGAGGAATATGAAGGCTACATCAGCATCCCAAGATTCACAGGGGAAGATTTGGTTTATTAATATCCTCGTAAAATAGATATCATCACCGTTGGACGTCACGATGGTGAAGATGAATTCTTTTTTATTGCGTCGACAATCTGTAATGGAAACATACTCTATGATCTTTTTTCTAAAATCTGCTCTTCAGAGATCCAACGCTTTCTGAGTTCACCGGCAAGAAAGAAAGAACCCGTAATAAGAATGAGATCATCGTGTTTAGCCTCATTGAGTGCCAAGGATAGTGCTCGCATTGGATCAAGAAGGACACGTGTTACTGTGCCTTTTTGCATGAATCGCTTTGACTGCTCCCAAAGAAATTTTGGATGCGCACATTTTCGATCCTTCATCTGAAATCGTGTAAACGAAATCGTCTGGGCTAACGGAATGATTTGCTTGAGCATTGCTCCATGATCTTTATTATCCGAAATACCAATAACGAGATGAAGTCGACGATACTTTCGTTGGGCAAGATTCTCCAAGGTGCTTTTTATTTTTGCCCTGTTGTGCGCTCCATCAATCACCACCAAAGGTGTGTTCTGCATAATTTCAAAACGGCATGGTAAACGAGTACGTTCAATACCGTGTTTGATATGTCCTTCATGTATCTTGAGTGTTCTTGCTATTGCAGTAACCAGACATCGGTTGTAGTCACGATAGCCAATCTGACGAGGAATGTGATGAAACGGTACACCGTGCAATTCACAAATATCTCTGAATATCTTTAGGAGCTGTGGCCTTTGCTCACTGGTGAAAAACGTTCCACCTTTTTTAATAATCCCCGCCTTGTTCAACGCGATTGCTCGAAGAGTTTTTCCGAGTACGTCCGTATGGTCATAATCAATGTTCGTGATAGCCATGATGGACGGACGCACAATAATATTCGTCGCATCGTAACAACCACCAGCACCAACCTCTAGCACAATCCATTCGCATTTCTTTTGCCTGAAGTAGATAAACGCGATGGCAAGGCAAATTTCGAAGTACGATGGCTTTCCGTATGGGCCACGAAGGTATGCATGATCGATATTCGGTTTCATGTGTTCGACGATATTCGCGAATTCATCGGGAGAAATATAAGAATCTCCAACCCTGATCTCTTCAATCGTTGTTGTAACGAATGGAGACGTGAACGAGCCAACGCGTTTCCCAGATGCATATAAAATTTCATGGAGCATTGTTGTTACCGTTCCTTTCCCCGAGGTTCCTGTCACATGAATATACTTGCAGCCTTTTTCTGGATGACCAAGGAGCCCAAGAAAATAATTCATGCGCTTCAGATAGATCGATGGTTGAGCCCGATCTCGCATGTAATCCCGTTCTTCAGGGATGTTCGACAAGCCTTCCAAGAATTGAACCGCGTTTTGGTACCGTTCGAATGTATTTTTTTCCGATGGTAAAACAGGATCAATCATAATGTGTTGTAGTAAATATCTTCGTCGCTTAACGTATTTGCATACGATCGTTCGTTTTAGAGGTACCCAAGACGTGTAAACAAAGCGACTGAAGGAGGAGTGAGCCTGATATTTTTGAGCGTCTTTTCGCTTTCTCCACGACCAGCGTCGTCAACAAGCTCAATCCCATAGTGAGAGATATCGATTCCAGTCTCTTCTTGCACTTCGCGAATGAGCGCGGTTTTTTTATCCTCACCTTCTTCGATTCCTCACCCAGGAATATGCCAGCAATCAGAGTAAACGCCTCCCTTGTTAGGATCTTTCATTCCTTGAAACAATTTCCCGTCTTTAGAAAAAATAAGCGCAGATACAATCTGTCTTTCAATTTCCCGCATAAATATTCTTAATGACAAAGTCTGAAATATTGTAGCAGTTCGAGCCCCACTCTGGGTACCTCAAAAACAAAGAAAAAATCCCAGCAAACGCTGAGATCTCTTCTGGCTCCGGGGGCGGGGATCGAACCCGCGACCTGAGGATTAACAGTCCTTCGCTCTGCCGCTGAGCTACCCCGGAACGGATGTAACCATTTGGTCTATTTTGGGATCGCTGCGTCGGAAATTCGTTCAACGTACCATGAAGTACGTCTCACGAACTTTCCTCCTAGCTCACCCAAACTAGCCTCAAATGCCTACATCCGTTACTGAACTTGTATCAATTCACTCCCATCATCCTGAAGTTTCTTCAGAATCAAGTGGGGGGAGAATAGCATGAGGGAGGGGATGGAATCAAGCGAATATGCCCACAGTGGTCAATCATTTCTCTGATAGAATACCAGCATATCCTATGCAAAAATCTACAGCATTCGGCATAAAAGTGAGTATTGGTTCGGCGTTACTCCTCTATATTCTTGCCCTTTTGTCTTACGCTGTATTCGGCGATGGATACCGCAATGCCGTACATACCACCGTTTTCATTGGAACCTATACTGCTATTCTTTCGTTTATCAGTACGCTGCTTACCGCAAAAATTCTCCTGAAGAATTCGAATCTTTCCCCCCAAGATACTAGCGCGTATCTCGATCGAGGTTGGCGCGTTTATGCAGGAATTGGAGCCGGATTCCTCCTCCTCAATATCACCCAAACACTCAACAAAGGAATGGATTTCTTCGCATTCTCCGTGCTATCAATCGCGGCTGGTTCTGCGGCATTCTTTGTACTCAAAGCTCGTCGGTAACAAAAATGAAGCAGCGCTGCTTCATTTTTGTGTGACGAAAGAATGTACTCTTCACTACTCCCAGTTTGCATCGATGGTCGATGCTGAGCGATATGCCTCTGCCTTGCTGTAATCTGCAGAGGAATAGATGCGCTTTCCAATAGTGTATTGATCGCGATCACATTCAGGCACCGTTACCACGTACCGCTGCCAACGCGCGCCGTAAATCGCTTTTGCTGCGGCTTCATTCATAATCGGGCGCAACACTTGCCCATCGGCAATGGCATACACCGTGCTCGATGAATCAAACTTTACCAACACCGTGCCTGGACGATACGTCACCGGCTCCCCCTCTGGCATGCTCTTCAGCCTCCGTGCCGATACGGTGTGCACATCGCTATACGAAGAAAACCAGTTCTTATACACACTTTCCGTGGGAAACGCATGCTTCTTTCCATCTTCGCCGTAGTAGTACACGGCATGGCACACATCGTTTACCGGCGCATATGAATCGCACGCCACTTTCACGACAGTGCCTTTCTCAAGAGGATGAAAAGGACTTGGACCTTCGTAATCGTAGAGTACTTTGAAGAAGGAAACTGTCACCGTGCGCGATGGACCAGTAGCGTAATTCCCGTCGCCGTCACCACATTTCGCATACACGGTTGCCGATGAAACACCTGAACCAAACGTGTATTCTTTTGTATACGTCGTCGAACGCGCATCGGAAGAAAAATGCCGTTTCATTTCTGTGGTATTTCCGTTGACGTGCAATACGCATGCCGATGAAGCAACGTCTGTGCTTCCTGCCGTAACGGTAAATGTTACTGGAACGCCCGTCTTTGCCACCAATGGTGATACGGCGGAAATCGTTGGCCCGGTTACGTCGATTTCAAAGGTGATGCTCGATGTTGGGCTAATGCCGCGAGCGTTGTCGTGGGCACGGAGAACGAACGTGTGCCAGCCTTCAGATACTGGCCACAAGGTGTAGTTCGACACATTGCCGATCCCCTGCCAGCTGCCGTTATCGAGCAAAAACTCATACCACGTTGCCCCGTCAGCTGGTGTCCAGGTGAAGGTTGGCGTGGTGTCATTCGTAAACCGTCCACTGGTCATGGAAAGATTCGCTGGCGCGCATGGCGCAGCAAATACTACGGCAAGCGGGCTAAATACCAAGGAAAAAGCAATGAACCCAACCAAAAAGGATTTACGCATATACCCACATTCAAACAATGATATGTTGATTCGTCAATCATCTTCGCTCTCCTGTATCCTATACATGCTATGAATCCCCTCTCCCTTCGCAACGTCACCAAAACCTATAAAACCCAAGGAAAACCGCTTATTACTGCAGTAAACGACGTTTCTTTTACCATTGAACCGGGATCGATTCACGGCCTTCTTGGCCCCAATGGCGCAGGGAAATCCACGCTCATCAGCATGATTTCTGGCATGCAAGCGCCAACGAGTGGCTCCATTACGCTCTTCGACGTGGACATGGTGCGCAATCCGGAACAGGCCAAAGGATTCCTCGGCGTAGTTCCCCAAGAAGTGGTGGTGGAAATGGCGTTTACCGTGCAAGAGGTGCTGTATTACTTTTCTGGCATGTACGGCGTGCCAAAGGCGCAGCGCCAAGGCCGCATCGATCACGCCCTTGAGGATTTACAGCTTTCCGATAAAAAAGATGAGAAGGCAAAAACGCTTTCTGGGGGCATGAAACGTCGATTGATGATCGCGAAAGCCATGATTCATCAGCCAAAGTTCCTTATTCTCGATGAACCAACAGCGGGGGTGGACGTGGCGCTCCGTCAACGCATTTGGGACATTGTGCGCCGATTGCATGCCGAAGGAACCACGATTCTCTTTACGACGCACTACTTGGAAGAAGCGGAGCAGCTGTGCGACACCATTACCCTCATGAATCATGGTGCAGTGATCAAGGAAGGCAAGTTAAAAGACATTCAAAAGGAATTTTCGCAAAATAGCATTCATTTTGAGTTATACGATCAAAATGTGCCGCATCCAGAAGGCGTGCATCGCACAGGATCGGAATTCGAATTCCCCATGCGCTCTCTTGCGGAGGACATGGAAATGCTCACAAAACATTATAATAGCAACCTCAAAGCCATTCGTAGCGAAGCCGCCTCGCTCGAAAGCATTTTCTTAACGCTCACCGCATAGCCTATGAACAATGGAATGTGGGCACTGTACGCCCGTGAAGTAAAGCGGTTCCAAAAAATTTGGATCGATACCATATTTAACCCAATTGTTTCTGTTGGCTTATACCTTGCCGTTTTTGGCGTGGTGACTGGTGGGCGTGACGTTGCAACGGTTCCGTATCTTGCCTTTGTATACATTGGGCTTTTGAGCATGAACCTCATCAACGCCAGTATTTCTAACCCGGCATTCGCACTCATCATCAGCAAAAACCTTGGCACCATTATCGACCTTCAGCTTGCGCCCATTGCGCCATGGCGTGTGGGGCTGGCATACGCACTCGCTGCACTCACCCGAGGAATTGTTACCCTTGGCGTAGCCGTGCTCTGCACTATTTGGTTTATTCCGCTTGCGGGTATTGCTCATCCATTCCTTTTGATTATCACAATTCTCATCACCGGGCTTGAATTTGGCATGCTTGGCGTGGCATTTGGCATGTGGGCAAAGGGTTTTGAAGCCTTAACGTTTTTGACGACGTTTATTCTTCAGCCAATGATCTTCCTTGCCGGCGTGTTCTACCCCATCAGCGCACTCCCCCATCCGTGGAACATCGTGAGCCAATTCAATCCCCTCCACCACAACGTCAACCTCATTCGCTATGCCGCAACCGGCTTTGCCGACGGGAACCCGTACACATCGATCATCGTGGTCGGCGTTCTCCTATTCTGTGTCGCGATCATTATGCAGGTTGTTGTTCAAAAGAAACTCCGATCTGAATAATATCGTCCTTCCTTATTTGGTCTATTTTCGACTCAGATCATCGGAAACTTCGTCGACGTACCATGAAGTACGCCTCCGAAGATTTCCTTGATCTTCATCGAAACTAGCCACAAATGAGAAAGTCCGCAAACTCTATGCAATCCTCCTACGACATTGCTATCATCGGTGCGAGTTTCTCGGGGTTAACACTCGCGCACCATCTTCCGAAGGATCTTCGGGTGCTTATTGTCGACGCAAAGCCCGAAGCAGGATCGACTGTGGAATCGACGGGATTAATTACTGTCAAAACTCGTGATGAGTTTGCGACATTCTTCCCCATCGAGCAGTACATTACGAATCCCATTTCGGCTATTGCGGTTATTGCTCCAGGGCTTGATGACATGTTTGTTTCAACGGTTCCGGAACCATGGATTTATCAAACGGACACAAAGGCGCTCGTGAAAGCCCTTGCCGATCGCCTTCCACCAAACGTCACTTTCCGACCGAAGACGGTATTCCTCGGTGTCGATGACGCCGATGCACCAACGAAGATTCGTGTGCGATCGTTGGGACTCGATGAGGAAGAGATCGATGTAAAGTTTCTTGTAGGTGCTGACGGCGGGCATTCAAAAGTCGCGCAGTGCGTGAATGGGTTATCGAAGAATACCCAGTTCCTCTTTGGGTATGAGCAAGTCTTCTTTGGCGATGTCCTTCGAGGACCAAAGCCGGAAGAGACTATTTTTCATTACTGGTTCGGCGAGTTTTCCCTTGGCTATGGCGGATGGCTTTCGCCAACGATTGTTGACGGGAAAAAGGCGTTTCGTCTTGGCTTGGCAAAGATGATGAAGGATAGAGGTGACGCAAAGCAGCTCACCGAAGCATTCGTGAAGCAGCTTGTTGAACGGGGCGATATTCGCATCGACGGCGATATTACGAAGCCGGGATACGTGTTTGGGAGCCATATCCCGATCGGCGGGGCACGATCAACAATCTCGAAAAACAACGTCCTCCTCATTGGCGATGCTGCCGGCTTTTGCGGGGCTTTTGCTGCCGACGGGATTAAAGGATCGGTAATCTCGGGAAAAGAAGCCGCGATACTCATTCCGCGATTCCTCAATGGCGATCGAAACGCGCCAAGTCATCTTCGTGCCGCAATGAACACCCATGGCGGAATGATGCGCTATTATCGTCGTCAAATGCTCTATCGATTCATTTGGAGCCGCATGCAGCGCAACCGTACCTTCCGTGCCATGTACGACATTATCGCCGCCGAACATGCCACGTTTTTAGAGCAATTCTGCGATAGTAAAGACAAACACCGCAGCCTTGCCTGGACAGTCCTGAAGTGGAAACACGCCAAAAAGCTCATCAAATATTCAGTGTACTGGACAATCGATGCCACACGATTTTCTTGACCCAACACCGGAAAAATGGCATACTTTGGCTAAATTTTGGGGCAGTAAGCCCCTTTTGATTTCACGCTTTTATGGAATTTCGGAATATTGCAATCATTGCTCACGTTGACCACGGCAAGACCACACTCGTCGACGCCATGCTTAAACAGTCTGGAACCTTTACCGATCGCGATGTTATTCAAGATTGCGTGATGGATAGCAACGAATTGGAGCGTGAGCGTGGTATTACCATTTATGCCAAGAATACTGCCATCATGGTGGACGGCATTAAGATCAACATTGTCGACACCCCAGGCCACGCAGACTTCGGTTCAGAAGTTGAGCGCGTGCTCCGCATGGTGGATTCTGTGCTTATTCTCGTCGACGCATACGAAGGCCCAATGCCACAAACCAAGTTCGTGCTCCGCAAGAGCCTTGCACTCGGGCTGAAGCCAATCGTTGTTATTAACAAAATCGACAAACCAACGGCGCGCCCAGATCACGTATTGAACATGATCTTCGACCTTTTCGTCGAGCTTGGTGCATCAGACGCACAGCTGGAGTTTAAGCACATTTACACCATTGGCCGCGACGGCGTTGCAAAAATGGAGCTCACAGACGAAAGCAAAGACTTGCGCCCACTCTTTGACCTTATTTTGAAAACTGTTCCCCCAGCAAAGAGCGACACCACTGCACCTATGCGCATGCAGATTGCGAACCTCAAATACGATAACTACGTTGGACGTATTGGTGTAGGACGTATCGTGGAAGGCACGCTCAAAGCAGGAATGAACGTGACGGTTCTTAAGCAAGACGGCAGCAAAGAAAGCCAAAAAATTACAAAACTCTACACACACAAGGGCTTAGTGAAGGTAGAGGTCGAATCCGCAGAAGCTGGCGATATTGTGCAAATTGCTGGTATTCCCAACATTTACGTGGGTGAAACCATTGCCGAGCTTGCCACTGCAGAAGCATTGCCTACACTTTCCATCGATGCGCCAACGCTAACCATGGACTTCATGGTGAACGATTCCCCATTCGCTGGCCGCGAAGGAACCCTTGTTACCAGCCGCCAGATTCGCGATCGCCTCGAACGTGAATTGGAAACCAACGTCGGATTACACGTGGATTTTCCAGATAATGGCGACGACTTCAAAGTCTCTGGCCGTGGAGAAATGCATCTTTCCGTCCTTATCGAACAAATGCGCCGTGAAGGATTCGAGCTTCAAGTTTCGCAGCCAGAAGTGATCATGAAAGAGGAAAACGGGGTAAAACAGGAACCGATGGAAACCGTTATCGTCGACGTACCAGACGAATATTCGGGCACCGTCATCGAGAAGCTCGGCAAGCGCAAAGGCGAAATGACGAACCTCATGAGCGAAAACGGTTCCACCCGATTGGAATACATCATGCCAACCCGTGGACTTCTCGGCTACCGCACTGAATTCATGACGGACACGAAGGGCGAAGGCACACTGTCCCACATTTTCTCCCACTACGCCGCACACAAAGGTGAAATCAATCGCCGTTCTACCGGAAGCATTATCTCTGGATTCCCTGGAACCACCACGCCATATGCATTAGCGATGGTGCAGGAACGCGGCCCACTCTTCATTGCTCCTGGAACAGAAGTGTACGAAGGCATGGTGATTGGTGCCTCGATGAAGGAAACCATGACCGTGAACCCCGTTCGCGAAAAGAAGCTCACGAACATGCGCGCCTCTAGCGCCGATCATATCGTGGTTATTGTTCCACCGATCGACATGAACCTAGAGCGCTCCCTAGAATACATCGACCGCGACGAATACGTAGAAGTCACCCCAAAGAACGTTCGCATCCGCAAGCAGCACCTCACAGAGCACGCTCGCAAGAAGGCTGGGAACACGGCGTAATCGCCATCAGTCACAGAAAAACACCCACGAGAATTCTCTCGTGGGTGTTTTTGCTCTCGGTGATCCGATGATTAGTAATCCCTCAGCTTCTGAATAATGTCGCGCTGCTGGATTTTTTCGAGTGCCTTTGCCTCAATCTGCCGAATGCGTTCGCGGGTAACGTCGAATTCGCGACCGACCTCTTCGAGTGTATGAGAAACACCGTCTTCTAAGCCAAAGCGCATTTCCAGAATCTTCTGTTCACGAGGAGTAAGATCGCGCATTGCTTCCTGAACGTAATCGCGGAGAAGCTGACGAGCAGCTGCTTTATCTGGCGAAAGATTCTTCGTGTCCTCAATGAAGTCCTCAAGTGTGGAATCATCGTCATCGTCGCCAATGCTCGTCGTCAACGAAACGGTTTCCTGCGAAATCTTTTGGATGTGCTGGACTTTTTCCAGCGACATGTCCATTTCCGCAGCAAGCTCTTCCAGCAACGGTTCACGACCAAGGTCTTGAATCAACCGGCGTTCAATCTGCTTAAAGCGATTGATGGTTTCCACCATGTGCACCGGAATACGAATCGTGCGGGACTGATCAGCAAGCGCACGAGTAATTGCCTGACGAATCCACCAGGTGGCGTATGTGGAGAATTTGTATCCTTTTCGATACTCAAATTTCTTCACGGCACGGAAAAGCCCCACATTTCCCTCTTGAATAAGGTCGAGAAGCGAGAGCTGTTTACCGACGAATTTCTTCGCAATCGATACCACCAATCGAAGGTTCGCCTCAATAAGCCGTCGTTCTGCCTCTTTTTCGTTGCGTTCTTTTCGCTTCGCCAGGGCAACCTCTTCATCTGCAGTGAGCAACGGAATCTTTCCAATCTCCCGCAAGTACATCTGAATACTGTCCTGGGTAAGCTCCGTAGAGGCTGACATGTCAACCTTTTTGTCGACGTGAATGCGCAGTTTGTCGTACACGTCGTCGCGCGACTTGCTTCCACCAAGGAAACCCTCTTTCATTTCAACAAAGTGCAGCCCTTTTCGCTCTAACCGATCAAGAAACTCTTCAAAAAGCTCCAAGTGATCCTCCACGAAACCAAAGGCAAACAGCACTTCATTCTCCGTAACGAATCCGCGGGTCATTCCCCGTTCAATCACGCGAGCAAGCACCTCCTCCGTAGGCGGCGGTGAACGCCTGTCTGGATGCGGAACAAACGGCTTACCCTTTGGAACAGGTGCCGCTTTAAACGCAACCATCGGCTTTCGTGCAGCCTTTGGCTTTGCCGCAGCCTTTGGCTTAGGCTGAAGCTTTGGCTGCACTGCCTTTGCCACGGCAACGATCTTCTTCACAATCTTCGAAACCTTTGCCGCCTTTTTTGGTTTCGGCGCTGGCTTTTTCACAATTCTCTTCAGAGCATTCTTTGGCATAGAGCGGAAAGTAATGCGATCAAAACCGGAAAATAGTGATATATCACCTGAGGAGGACTTTCTCATTTTAGGCTATTTTCGGTGCGCAAGGAGCAAAATTCGTGAGACGTACTTATTGGTACGTTGAGCGAATTTTCGACGCAGCAAGCCGAAAAGAGACAAAATGAGGAAGTCCTCCTATTTTCGAGTAATCAAATCGCGATAAGCGCGCATCAACTGTTGAAGCCGTTCATTGTCGCCAGACAATTCGGCTTCACGGATGTCGCGTTCCAAGGCAAGCCGCGCAAGGCGGCGTAACTCTTGGGAAACAATGCTGATATTTCTGTCCGCTTCTTGCCGCACCTCTGTAGGCGACAGTCCGACCAAGAGCTCGTCCATACGGATCGCCAAGGCGTTCACTGCGGATGTCTCCCGCAGCTTTCCTTGTGCATCAAGCCAGGTCCGAAGTCGCGTAAAAAGGGTTTGTGTGGGTGCGGGCGTTTCGTGAAGCTGTTCAGGGGAATCATACACAATGCGCAAGGCACTGTACAGCGTTTTCCACAATTCGCTCGTAAGCATTTCTTCGCGAATATTCGCCAAAACTTCGCCGGTAAAGCCCTCATATCGAAGGGTGATTCCAAAAAGAAACGCTGCTGCTTGGTCGATTTTCGTATCAGGAACAATTGGCAATGCAATGGTTTTCGCGATGATCGGCGTAGGCTTTCCCGCGACACCCTTCAACGGAGCCACCCGTGCGGCAAGCATCTGCTGAAGCGATTCAATGTCGACGTGCGTGGCATCGCTCATCCGCAAAAGATACAAATGCCGCGTGTCTGGGCGCTGCAATTTTGCGACATACGGTAACAACTCATCGACCAACGCCTTCCGCGCCTCGATTTTCGCCGCACCCGATCCATCCTCGAATCCTCGGAGCCGCTTCGTAAAAACATATTCGATAACGTCTTCCGATCGCGCGGTGATCTTCCGCCAAAGTTCAGGATTCTTCTCCACGATTTCGTCAGGATCTTTCCCGGCTCCATCAGGGATGATGAGACATCGAATCTCAAATTGCGGGGCATTTGGATCCTTTTGCAGCTCAAGCGCAAGGTCGAGCACCCGTTTTGCCGCAGCGAATCCGGCTGCATCTTCATCCAACGCGAAGATGATGCACTTCGTATATCGAGCAAGCGTTCGCAGTTGCGACGTGGTGAGCGCAGTGCCAGAAGATGCAACAATATTCTCCACCCCAGCCTTGTGCGACGCAATCACATCGAGGTTTCCTTCAACAACGATGATCGACTTCTTCTCCCGCATCCCTGCCTTGGCGAGATGCAACCCGTAGAGCATATCGCCCTTCTTGTAGATCGGCGTCTCCGGCGAATTCATGTACTTCGGGCCATCGATTTCGGTAGCTCCAGGCAATTGACGCGCCGTAAAAGCCACAGCATTCCCCGCCGCATCACATAACGGAATCATCAACCGATTCCGGAATCGATCGACGATTCCCGATCCACTCTTTCGCGGTAAGCCAAGCCCGCCTTGAACGATCTCCGCATCCGTAAACCCATTTCGATGCAAACACGTCATCAACGCATCCCACGCATCTGGCGCAGCGCCGAGTTTAAACTTTGCCACAAGATCCGCGGGAATGTTCCGCTGTGCCACATACGCCCGCACCGCTTCACCAAACGGTGCATCCGCAAGCGTCGATGCATAAAACGTTGTAGCAACCGCGTGCATAGCAATCAGCCGTTCCTTGGTGTGATCTTCCGGCTGCGGGCGATACGCCGGCAATTCCACCCCAGCCTTCAACGCCAAATGCCGCAACGCCTCCGGAAACGAAAGCCCATCAATCTCCATAACGAACGAGAAAATATCCCCGCCCTTATCACACCCAAAGCAATGCCAACTTTGCCGCTCCCGCGACACATGAAAACTCGGCGTTCGCTCCGTATGAAACGGGCACAACGCCTTCAAACTCCCCACTCCAGCCGGCTTTAACTGAATATAATCGCCAAGCACCTCAGCAACATCCAGCTTCTGCTTGATTTCATCTTTGGGGGTAAGCATGGGTGAATTGTAGGCGAAAAGAGCATCAAAAGCGAATGTGAAATATATGAAGCGCGGTGGAGACGAGAGTGCATGTTTTGCAGCCACAGAGCCTCGTGTCGGAGACGCCAGTGGCAAGGGTGTAAATTTTTCAGCGAGGCTACTAGGATGCACAGCCGCAGTCGAGCGCAAGCGAGACGTCGCGGCGTAGCGTCGTGTGACGCAGCAGAAAAATTTATACCCGAGCCACCAGTCTCCGATCAAAAAAACACCCAGGAGCTTGAGGCTTCTGGGTGTTTCATCTTTTACTGCGCTATTGAAAGCGCCACATATGGAGCGGCTTTCATGTCGGTTTCGATCATTTTCTCGAGGCGATCTTGGAGAAGGCCTTGAGGGTCTTTTTGGAGACGAACTTTCGGGAATTCCCGCTTGAGGAAGTCGGTGATGGTTTTTTCCATCACGGGAATCAATGATTCCTTGCGGAAGCCCAATGTGGCGACGTTGACGTGAACAATGTTCCCGTCTTTGGCAATGGCGTCGATGACGATAACGCCTTCGTCACCCAAACGCTTTCGTTCACGGAGAATATCGCCGTCGATGACGTCGTACTGGTTGCCGTCGACGTAAATAGGATCGACAGGAACCTTCTTTTTTGTGAGTGTTCCCACGCCGTCTTTCGTGAATTCCATCACTTGGCCATTGTCTGCGATCATGATTTTGTCGCGAGTAAAGCCCGTTGCCGTGGCTGCTGCAGCATGATGGTGCAAGAAGGCATGATGCCCTTCGATAGGAATCAGGTACTTTGGCTTTACCATTTTGATGACTTCGCCAAGATCGGCAGCTTTCGCATGTCCACCAGCGTGAATATTCAACATGCGGTAGTTCACCACCTTTGCGCCCAAGCGATAAAACTTGTCGGTAATAAACTGCACCGTGCGCTCATTGCCCGGAATAACCGATGATGAGAACACCACGGAATCGCCTGGCATCACGCGAACATCGCGTAGGGCACCGTCGGCAAGCTTATAAAATGCCGCGTTATTTTCCCCTTGAGCACCAGGAAAAATGGCGAGCACCTTATTTGGTGGGAAGTTTTTGACCTCCGTAATATCCAAGAGGGTTCCTGGCGTTGGGTTGATATACCCAAGGTTTTGGGCAATTTCGAGGGTTGTTTTGAGACTAAGTCCACCGATTGCCACGTATCGACCGTACTTTTCAGCAAGCTGAATGATCTGTGCCAAACGAACAACGTTCGTGCTAATCATTCCAAAGAGTAATCGGCCCTTTGCTTGGGCGACGATAGTATCTAAGTCATGCATCACGTCGCGCTCCATGGTTTGATTACCTGTCTGCCCGGCATTGGTCGAGTCCGATAACAAAGCAAGAACATTCTTCTCCCCCAGTTTTTGCATCTGTTCCAAGTATCGCTTGCCATCGGCATCGCCTGGGGCAAGATCGACCTTGAAGTCACCGGTATGCACAACCGTTCCGCATGGCGTCGAGATGATCGCAGCAAGTGCAGATGGCACAGAATGCGAAACGCCGATGAAGGACACGGAGAAGTTTCCTAATTCCAACGTCGATACTTCATCGATAGCGCGCATATCGACCTTTACCTCTGGTGTGTACTCAAGCTTTTTCGCAATGAGCGCAAGAGTAATTGGCGCAGAAAACACTGGAACGCCAGGAAGCAATGGCATGAGGTACGGAATCGCACCAATGTGATCCATGTGCATGTGCGTGATAATCACGGCACGGACATTCTTTTCACGGCCCTTAATATACGAAAGGTCTGGCACAATGCCGTCGATACCGCGCATGTGCTCTTCGCCGAACTGAATACCCATGTCGATGATAATAATATCGTCGCCGTATTCCAAAATGGTCATGTTTTTGCCAACTTCCTCATTGCCGCCCATCACCATTACCCGCAAAACGTCTTGCTTATGGTCTGGCTTATGAATGGAATAGTGGTCTCTTGGCGTAAGCTCTAACTTGCCGTACGCAACCCCATGACCGGTGCGTGGATGCTTAGCATCTGGAGTTTTCCAGGCTGCTCCCCTGCCGCCCCGGCGTGCGCCGCCGCGACCTGAAGAGTGATGTGATACCGAACGAGGTGAATTCACCATAAAATGTTCGAACGTCCCTAAAAACGAACGTTCGCAATAACTTATCTATAAAATTGATCGTCTTAGGACGCTCGCGTTTGCGGATTTCGAGGCACAAAAAGGCACAATCGAAACAAAAATGAACCGCAAATGTGAAGGTCGTAACACTGGATGAACAGGAATCGAACCGGGATTATTCGTAAGGAAAATCGGAAACGCCAGGAAAAGAACCCAAAACCACCAGATCTATCCAAGACCACAGTATACCCTAATTCCCGTTTTCGGTAAAGCTAATTCCCACTGCGCAAGCCAATGGCATTCCCGCTTTCGTACCGGCGTAATGAACGATAAAAGACGAATATTCCAAGGAAAAGCCAGAATATTCCTACTGCCCATACCAAGAAAAAGAGGGGAAAACTTTCCTGACGCACCGCCTCGATGGGCAAACCACCCACAACAATCGACGGGACGACAAAGATAAAGAACACCTTTGCGAGCCCAGGAAAAAGCCCTGCTGGATACATGCTCGGAGCAAGGAACATTTTAAACAAACTAAACGAAACATGTTGAGGATCTTGAACGTAAAACGCCACACACCCACAGCACAAGCTGACCGAAAACGTAATGCATGCCGCAGGAAGAATCATCCCGATCATCATAGCGATTGATACCCACGACAACCCCATCTTCAGCGCAAAAACCGCCAACAGCAACGCGCCGAAAATAACGTCACCAAATGCTGGCAAATCAAACCGACTCGTGATGGTACGCCAGAGCACGTTCCGCGGGGCAAGTAAAAAAGAGTCTAACGACCCATCCTCTACATATTGCGTTAACCACGTTGCTCCCCCGCCGAATCCGAATGCCAGCCCGAAACTGATCGTTCCGAATCCCAATAACCCGACCGTCTCCATACTCCCCCAGCCGTTTACGGTTCCCACCGCTTGAAAAAAGAGCATCCAAATAATCACATATGCCATGTCGTTCAGCATCATGCCAAAAATCTGGAGCGCAAATGCAACCCTATTCTCCATTGCTGCTCGCACATTCGTCAGCCACGTCACCCGGGCAACCCGAAGTTCACTCGTAACCGCACGCATCATCGATGAACCATTTTTCATTATCTTTTTCATAGTCCCTATCCACCGTTAATCGAAATCCTTTTTCTTGCGCTATACCACAACGCAACAGACGCACATCCAAAAAAGCCGATCCAGAGCAATTGCGGAAGGAGCAACGCAAAAAAGATTTCGCCAAAATTTGAATTGAATGCTCGAACAAACGATATCATCGCACCAAACGGCGACCATTCCGCAATACGCTGAATGTTCACCGGTAACATTGCCACTGGCACAAAGGCACCCCCAAGAATCATCGTCGCCTTATCCGTGATCCATATTATCGGCTGAATATCTTCCATCCAAAATGCCCATAACCCAACGCAGATATACATCAGTACACCAAGAAGAGCGCCGCAAAAAAAGAGGGAGAGCACTTCCAACCACCATACCGCATTCATCAAAAGAATTGGCGCGCCCACAAAACACAACACGAGAATAATATTTATACCGCTTTGGAGCACAACAGTATTTACCTGCCGTCCTAACCGAAACGCCACAATGTGTTGCAAAAAATGCTGTGGCCGTACGACGTGCGTTTCGATACTCCCGTTTTTCACTCCCTGCGCAATGTCGATTGCGATATTCTTTGTTCCGATGCCCCAGAAAAATGAATACATCGCCAAGCTCCACATTGCAACAGAAAACGTTACGCCATTCACTACTCCTGTTTGCGCAAATGCTGTACGAAAAATAAAGAACAGTACACCAATGGTAACAATGGTCTGCATACATGAAAGCACAATACCAATCCTACTCGTCACGCTTGAGCGAAACGCGACGCGTAACGTCACCATGATGGTGCGTGCGCTAGCGATGAGCCGCATACACAGAAGCAATAATCTCTTCCAGCTCCGTATTCGCCACATCAAGATCGACGATAGCATATTTCTTCAGAAGCTCTGCAATCACCGTATTCACATCGTGCTTCGTGGTATCAATAGTGAACGTGACGGTATTCCCGTCCACATGAATATGTTTCGCCGATGAAAGCGCGAAGCCTTTCGCTAGTCCAGCAAGCTCAACGCGCACATGTTTGACGGTGAAGTATCGTTGACGTAACGCATCAGTTTGCTCATCGATGATGAGTTTACCGTGATTGATGATCATCGTTCTGCTGCACAACGCCTCAATGTCTCCGGCGTCGTGGGACGTGAGAAAGAGCGTGACGCCTTCTTCGGCACATAATCGATTCAGCACCGTACGAAGCGCACGCTTTGCCACAACATCCAGCCCAATGGTTGGCTCGTCCAAAAAGATAATCTCTGGCTTATGCAAGAGTGATGCGGCAATTTCACAGCGCATCCGCTCGCCGAGAGACAATTTGCGCACAGGTCGATCCATAAACGCATCAAGGTCAAACGCTTCGATAAGCTCTTTCGATCGCCGTCGAATCGTCTGCGGCTTTAATTCATACATGGTGCCGAACAATTCAAAAGAATCACTCACCGGCAAATTCGCAATAAGCTGCGAACGTTGCCCGAATAATGTTCCAATCTTAAACGCCAGCGTGCGCCGATCCTGCTGCGGATCACACCCCGCCACCCGAATCATCCCCGATGTCTCCCGCAAAATCCCCGTCATCATCTTAATAGTCGTACTCTTCCCTGCACCATTTGGCCCAATAAACGCCACCCGTTCCCCCCGCTCCACCGTAAACGAAACATTATCCACCGCCCGCTTCTCCACCACATCCGGCTTCCAAAAATTCCTCAAAATCCCATACTCCCCATTCTTCACCGGCGTACGGAATGTTTTCACAAGATCCTGAACGATAATATGTGCAGGCATAGGGAATTATTCTTTTCCTTCACGGATCCTTGGAGGTCCGTAGTCCTTCATGTATCGATCCGTATAATATCCGACAGTGTCATGCCAACGGGGTGTTTCGGTAAATGGAACATCATTTATTCGAAAAACATCGTCCACGCGATACCACTCTAACGACTTGGAAGTAGAAAAATCTGCATATGCGGCAAAAAATACCTTCGAATCCAGACGCTCGTTTTCCCCAATAATATATAGATCGTAAAATCTGTTATGCGTATTTGATTGGGGCACGTATTGCCCAGTACTTCGATCGTAAAAATTCGTAAACATGTTCACAATTTTCTCTTTCTCTGCAGGAAATACAACGTCTTTATTGGTGATATTTTCAGAAAATATCGGATAATGATCTCTCATTCCATCATCGCCATATGACGTATAGTATTCACCGCTCCCAGAACGGATGGCTCCACGTATCTCTTCCTCTGCAGTTTTAACCGGCTCATGCGTATACAATGCTGGGTACGCTTTTTTCAAATACACCATTTGATGCAAATCCCAACCGATGGACAAAAATCTCTGCGGATCTTCCCTAAAATACCGCTTCCGTAAATTTGGATTCTTTCCAAACCATTCATCAAGACGACGAGAAAATTCTTCAGAATGAGCATTGACGGGAATATCAATAAGATAGCTTAACCTCATACCATCCGACAAAGACAACATATCAGTCTCGCGTTCAGATACTATAGGTATCTCGCGCAATACCGCATTTATAAACGCCTCTCGTTTCTGATCATTGTTATCAAAATCACTAGGACCCCAATTCTGTTCCAAAAAATAATCGATCTCCTCTCGTGAAAATACGCTAATCTCCTCCGGTGTTTTCCAATGAAGCGACCATGGCTTATAAAGATCAGTCTCTAACACCGCCCTTACTCGAGCGATATCAATAAGAATCTCTTCTCTATACTCATGAAAAAGAAAATATTCCTCCGCATCATCCAAAAACTCCCACGCCATCATTTGCTCATTGTGCTTTGCGTCATTCTCTACAATTTGTTTCTGAAACGCTTTTACCACCGCCTCTACCGTAGTCTTCTTTAAAGAAATATCCTGCAAAGATCTAAAAGTACTATGATCATTTTTATGATCCCGGTCCAAAACGTATTCCCTATAGAAATCTTTTGGTGGTATTGCAGCTACACGCCCAGCGTTATGTACATTGAGAAGCAGCAACCGTTTCCGTACCGTTTTTATTTTTTCAGGGTGTCCTCTCCCTTCAAATGCATACGCATAATACCATTCTCGAAATTGTTTACGCGTTTCATCCGAACCCCACTCATCCGTCTCCACAAGATACGCTGCAACGTTAGGATCATCAATAATTTCAAGAAATGCCTTCCGATCTTCGTTATGTATTTCTCGATGTTCTCTCTGCATCTTCTCCTCCCCCTCAGACGCCTCACCAAAACTCATCACCCGTTCAGGAATCTCTTTGTCCAAATAGATTCCAGTTGGTGTGGTGTGCCGGCGTTCATCTTCTGCGATGTTCCGAACATAGTGACGGTCGTAGAGCGGAAGATAGGGTGCGTAGTTTTGGGTGAGTTCGGCTAAGGCTTGGTCACGCGCTGTGTGTTCTCTGCCGACATTGTGGGTATAGGGAGATTGATTTCCTAATGTCCATTGTTTATCGCCAAGATCGTAAAACTCATTGAAGGCTGTGTTGTATACCACCACGTGCCCGCTCCGACGAGGTTTCTGCTGACCGTCCCAATGAAGCGCGCGAAGATCCGTATGTAAATCATCTAATGCACTTTGATCCATTTCGTGTGCAGTAACTTTCTTCTGATACACCTCTTCCAACATCAAAGGAATCCATCGAGCACCCTGACAATCTGCATTCCCAGAATCAATCTGTTGACGAAACGTATCCGCATCTCGCTGATAACCCGCGAACATTGCATCGTCACCAAGGAACAATGCGCTATTCATCGTAAGAACATCCTGCTCAATATTCCCTGTCCATTGATACGCTGAATCGTTGATAACTCGTGCGATTTGGCCATCCCAACGCTGCTGCAGATTCCGCATCTTCATGTCCGTATCCTCATCGACGAGCTGCAAAATCTCCTCCGTGCTTCGCGAATCTTTCCCATACGTCCGCGCCAAATCTTGCTCGATGGTGGTACGCGTCAATAGCCAATACGATTCCAAACTCATCCATGGTCCACCCCCACGCTCTTCATTGAGTTCACGAACAATGAGATTATGAATATCCTCTGCACTTCGATCCTGCAGCTCAACAATAAGCTCTTGGACTTTTGCCTGTTCTTTAGCTTTTTGATCGGCTTTATCAGCTGGAGCATATTCAGCATGCGCACCACTCATCCCGATTGACTGCGTTGCAGAGCGCAATGGTTCTACCGATTCATCGGAATCACTGATGGCATGAAGTGCTCCGCCGTGAATTGCAGCAGTACCAAATATGGGAAATGCGTATTTCCTTCCGAATCGAGATAACCGATCAAGAATCTTGCGACTTTCACCACGATTGCGCTCGGCGCGTGCAATACGAAGATGCTCCTCCGATGGTGCAAACTCTTTCTCTCGAACTGCATCCAACGGCATTTCAAAATGCTTCATACAATGTTCACGCCCTTACAATTCCATCGGCAAACCGGAGAACATATCGTCATCGTTGGCTGTTTCCGATGATGAAGAGCGGAGCTTGGCGGTGCCGGAACGGGCGTACATTTCTTCTTCCACCTCTTCGCGATCACGTCCGTACATCAAACGCGAAATCTGTTTCAGCCCGTCTGCCATTTCCTTATTTCCCTTTACCATTGGATCCGCTTTTAACGTAAATGGCTTTTCTTGGCTTCCGTTCACAATCACTTTCGCACTCCACGTAATTGCTGCAGTATTCATTAAATCATATGGGCTAAAGGTTGGCTCGAAAAGCTTTCCAAGAACCTCTGTATCTTCTGGCCCCACTCTTGCCACCAAGTACGATCCAACATTTCCCAGAACCGCATCACGAATTTTGGTATCGCCATTCTTTACCAACTGCCCCATGTACTGGTGCGCCATAATTAACCCAAGGCGATACTTTCGTGCCTCCGAAAGAATGGTTGCAATAGAAGGATTAACGAAGTTTTGGAATTCGTCGATGTACAAGAAGAAATCTTTGCGTTTAGTCTCATCCACGTCACCACGAGTAAACGCCGCAATTTGCAACTTAGAAACAACAATGCCTCCAATGAGCGATGTACAGAGCTCACCAAGCTTTCCCTTACTCAAATTCACGATGAGAATTTTTCCAGAGTCCAGCACGTCACGGAAGTTAATCGTGCTCTTTTGCTGCGAAATAATCGGGCGCACAAATTCGTTGTTTACAAACTCACTAAACTTCGACGTGATATATGGCACCATGTTCGCAAGCGCGCCCTCACCACCAGCTTTTTCTGCCTGCTTCTCCCAAAAATCGACAACAAGACGACTCTTACACTTGAGCAACTTCATCTTGCGATACGTATCATCGGTAAGCACTTTCGCCACCTCGATAATCGTCGATCCGCTATCAGGATCATCCATCAAGAGCAGCATGGCATTGCTGACGTATTGAATAAACATTGGGCCACCCGTCGCCTTGAGGTCGTACATCTGATCAAAAATCGCAAGCATTTCGTTGACGACTTTTGTTTTCTGTTCTGGAAATTCTGGATCAAATTCCAGCATGTTCAAGCCAAACGGACGCTCTAAATCTCCAGGATTAAAGTACACCACGTCGTCAATACGATCCTTCGGCACCAGCTCCAAACATCCGTCCGCCAAGTCACCGTGCGGATCAATCACTGCAACGCCCACACCGTTCGCGATATCTTGCGCCACCAAGTTTTTAATGTATTCGGACTTTCCAGAGCCCGTCTTTCCAATAATGTACATGTGCCGACGGCGGTCTTGAATACCAAGACGAATAACGGTTTCCTTGCCGCGATATGTATTGGTGCCGATGCGCAAGCCCTCATCCGGAATATTCAACGGTGCAGGCGCAATACGTGCCAACATCCAGCGAATGTTCGGCGTATCGGTTGATGACAATGGCATATGCCACAGCCCTGCCATCTCTTCCGTGTTTAAAATAATCGAATGTTTTCCCGAGAATCGGCGATAGATGAAATCTTTGAGAATTTTATCCTTGCTCCTGGGAATTACTTTCGTAAATGAATTCCCAAATTCATAAATGTTGAATTGGTTAAAGGCGGAAAAAACGTTGTCGAGGTAAGACTTTGCAATCGTCGGCGTGGAGCCGCATGCCACAATACGAATATTCACTTCCATTCCGGCTTTGGAGATTTTATTCTCAATTCCCTCCAGCATTTTGGTTTCTGCTTGGCTCAACTTGCGCTCTGTGCGACGCTTCTCGTCCTTCTCTTTATCTTCCTTTGTTCCAAACCATCCCGCAAAGAAACTCTTCCCATGTTCTGCCTCATGGAGCGAAGCACCCTCTTGCATGGCGCGCGCAAACTTTGCACCAGCCTCACGCCAGCCATGGTGTGTGGGGCGAAGAATATACTGAATCGCAACACCATCGTGCTCTGCAACCTTCGAGATTGCGTTCGTTAACGGATTCAATGGATCACTTTCTAAATTTTTATACGTCTTTACTGGGAATGTATTCCGTTTTTTCAACGTAACGTATCCGCCAAGCATGGTGCCCTGCGGGGAAAACATGTTGTAGTCGACGACTTCTTCAAATTGCGCATCACTCCACTGGGCATGGAGCTGCTGTTCAAAAAAGTCACGCATGGACTGCGTAAGCGTGACGTAAAACGTCACCATTTTTTTGTGCGCCACAATCTCAAGTGCCACAGCATCTGAACGCCCCAGGAACCATGCGGCAATGCCATGGTGAGGCTTTAAGCCACCAATTGCAGCATAAATGCCCTCTGCAAGTGCTACTTGCTCCTTAACTTGTGCTGTCTGCTCATTTTGCTTTGCTTCTTCTTGATTGCGAAATTTTGGGATTGTTACCATTAACGTGACGAGTGCATCCTTTCCCCCGCGCAAATGGCTCTGTGCAATGAGACGAGAACGAATAAACAGCACCACAGCTGCCACACACAACACGCCTGCCACGCATGCAAAAACGATGGGAAAAAGATCACTGGGCACCGCCGGGGCCGCAAGCGTTAACGGCGATGCAACGTCGTCTAAGCCATAAGGATTCGTTTTTGATGCCACTGCCAGAAGAGCATTCAACACAGATGATGCATGTTATAACGGAACAGATGCCGCAAACAGCATCACACGATCCGTTTTGATTTTAATTTCTTGTTCAATGAAATACGTATTAATTCCCGGCAATGCCCCAAGCCAATCACGCAACATACCCCAAACCTCTTTCACCCTTGCGGCACCGCGCATCACCAAATCCGTAATGGTGTTCGCGATAGCCTCACCTTTCTGTTTGAATACACGCTTTCGATCCTCAGGTAATGCCCGATACAATTCCTGCAAACCGTCTGCCAAAATATCTTCAACACTCTTGAGAATTCCCGATCGAGGATCGTGAACCGATGCAGCGGCCGCGACACGATGTGCTTGTGGCAAGGATACAGCAACCGTTCCCGCGCTCTGCTGCGGTGATTCGTGCTTTGGCTCTTCTTCAGAACGAACCTCAACCGATCGGCTTCCCGCCGATTCTTGCTTAGGGAGAATATTCGAAACACGTTCAAGCTCGAGTTCAGGCATATGATGGAAGTAGTATACAACACTCCAAATGACCATAACGCACTGCCCTTACACTCGTTGCCTGATCCCCCCTCCGATTCCCGCACCCTCCTAACTCCCCGCCCCCTCCGACTCCCCCATAAATGGGGGAGAGTAGCGAAGAGATGAATCTCGATTGTGAACCTCCCCCCATTTATGTGGGGAATGAGGGGGCGGGGGAGGTCTAAAAAAACCGAGCACATTGCTGCGCTCGTTTTTCGATGATTATTCGATGAACCTAGGTGCGACTGGCGCGGAACTTCTCCCATTCAACAAGAAGTGGGCTTGCCACGAAAATAGAGGAATAGGCGCCGGACAGCATACCGATGATGAGGGCAAGCACGAAGGAACGAGTGGTTGCACCACCAACGATGAAGACAGCGAGCAATGGGAGCAGGGCGGCAAACGTGGTGTTCATGGAGCGCGCCAATGTTTCCATAACGCTGGTGTTCACAACGTCACCAAAGGACGTGTCTCTGTGACGATGGCGAAGAAGATTCTCGCGCGTGCGGTCCAGCACCACGATGGTATCGTTAATGGAATACCCGAGAATGGTGAGCATTGCTGCCACAAAGGCTAAGTCGATCTGGTAGCCGAACACTTTTCCGAGCACTGCGAACACTCCCAGTGGAATGATCACGTCATGAAAGGCGGAGATCATTGTTACGACACCGTATTTCCAAGAAGCAACCGGACGAGTCACCTTGCGGAACGCCCACGCGACGTACACGGTAATGAGCGCAAGCATGAGAAGCGTTGCCTTTACCGATGCGCCCTTCAATTGCTCACCGATAACTGGGCCAACAGTATCGAAACGTGTTTCTGTTGCTGTAGGCGAAACCAGTTGTACTGCAGTCAACAGCGTTTGATGCTGCTCTTCGGTGATGGGAGCAAGGCGGATAAAATACGTATCGCCCTCACCTTTTTGCACCACAGAATCAAAACCGCCGTTGTGCACCACGTCACGCAATGCCTCCACATTCGTGGCCGGTGCGTTCACTTGCAGCAAACTTCCCCCGGTAAAATCAATGCCGAAATTCAACCCGAATACTGCCAATGCCACCAGTGCTGCGACGATAATTGCTCCAGAAATCCCCAGCCACACCTTTGAATGCCGAATAATGTTGAATGGTGTGTTCATAGATTACAGACCAAGGAAGAAGATACGCTTACGCAATGCAGGAACCCGTGCACATCGTCGAAGCATAAAGCGAACAATAACGAATGCACAGAACAGAGACACGAACACACCGAGTGCCAACGTCAATGCGAATCCTCGCACCGATCCTGTCGTCATCATGTAGAGAATCGCCGTTGCAATAAGTGTTGTGGCATTTCCGTCACGAATAGAAGGCCATGCCCGACGGAATGCTTCTTCTGTTGCCGTTGGCACGTCACGACCACTCCGCAGCTCTTCCTTTAATCGCTCAAAGATCAACACGTTCGCATCGATCGCGATGCCGAGGGAGAAGATGAATCCCGCAATGCCGGACAGTGTAATGGTTACGCCCAATATTTTGAATAATGCGATGTTGATGAGTGTGTATGCCCCAAGTGCCACCACCGCGACGACACCAGGAAGGCGATAATATCCAATAACGAACAATGCCACGAGCAAGAAACCAAGTAATCCTGCTCGAATGCTCAAATCAAGTGAAGCAGAGCCTAATGCTGGGCCAATCGTTTGCTGACTAATCACAGCGATAGGTACCGGCAATGCACCAGCATTCAACCGTTGTGCCAACACCTTTGCCTCTGCAATGGTGAAATTACCGGTAATTGAAGCTTCCCCACCGTAAATTGGCTCTTGAACAACTGGCGTAGTAATCGCCTGACCATCCAAGAAAATACCAATCACCTTCCCAACGTTGTCCTTGGTTAACGCACCAAAGAGTTCAGTACCATGCTCATTAAACTGCAACACGATATACGGTGCGCCCGTATTCTGATCAAAAGCAACAATAGCGTGCTTCAAATCTTTTCCAGACAATTCCGTATTCTTCCATGGGTCTACCGTCAACACATCGGACGCTGTTGTCCATGGCATTTCAATGTGAGCAAGCTCGTACGTGCGCGCAGGACGGGAACCGGATCGATACAAGATGTGATACCCAAATTCCGTTTCTACAACGTCGGAGATTTTTGTATCCCTCGTTGCATATGCCGCATCTTCAAACGGCTTCACCATTCTTCCACGGGTTGCGTACCCAACATCGCCGCCACTATCTTTGCTACCACCGTCGTCGGAATTGGTTTTCGCAAGTTCAGCAAAGTTCTTTGCTGTTGCTTCCGCCTTCAACTGTGTTGCGAGCGCCAACGCTTCTTCCTTGGTGCGGGACTGCGTACAGCCCGTTGCACCAGCGTAACAAAGAAGAATATGAGAAATTTTTGGCTCTGCTTCCGTTTTTTTGCTGAGGTACTTCACCACATGCATGGTGCTTGTGCCCTCATATAATCCTTTCACAACGCCCACTTTTGTACGATTCTTTTCAAGCTGGGTGATGAGTCCATCGTATTCAGCGTCGTCAGCTGCAACAAAGCCAATGTACCCGCCTGCATCTTTTGTGGCAGCATCAACGGAATATTGCTTTGCAAGAGCGGCAAAATCTTCGCCAGCCAGCGCTTTATCCATCACCACAATCGCATCCGCACGCTCTTTCACTTGAGCAGCATCAATCTGTTGCTGTTGCTCTGCGGTTGGCGTAGTGCTGACGTCGGTGATTGGTGTACGGAACGTTAATACCGGCGTTTCGCCAATTTGAGCAATTGCAGACTTCACGTCTGTTACTCCTGGAAGATCGACGAGAACACGGTAATGCCCTTCGGCGCTGTTCGTCTGCACAATCGGCTCTGCAACACCAAAGGCGTTTACCCGACGTTCAACCACATCACGCACTCCTTCAAGCGCAGTTTCCCGCTCCTCTTCTGCAATAAGAGACATGTCTGCTTCGTACACCAAGTGTGCACCTCCTTTTAAATCAAGTCCCAATGTAAAATCATTTTCCGGAACATACGGTAAATGAAAGCCAACCTTTCCGTTCATGGCAGCCATGGCACCATTCCATTCTTTCGGAAATGAGAGAATTCCGGCACCAAGTGCAAGTACGATCAGAGAAACAGCACCAAAAGCGGTACGATTCATAGTGCCAGCATTCTAGGCAAAAATGGGACTTTTCACAAGGGATTCGCTGTGCATTTCCGAAGTTCTTCCATCATTTGCAGGTAAAAACTCACATTTTGCAGGGTTGCAAGGCGCAAGCCCAAGGTTTCCCCTGTTTGAAAAAGGTGACGAAGGTACGCGCGCGAAAAGCTCCGCGATGTTTCGGCAGCGCTCCAGGAATCGATGCAGCCATCGTCCGCAGTAAAGCGCTCGTTGGTGATCTGAATCTTTTCATACAGCGCTTGTGCAACGTCAGTATCACTCGCCCCATTCATCGCAAGAGCAAACGCCTTCTGGACGGCAACGACAGGATTCTCCTTCCACAAAAATAGCGATCCATGACGTGCATTCCGTGTGGGCAGCACGCAGTCGAACATGTCCACGCCAAATGAAACATACATCACAATCTCTTCTGGCATGCCGCCGCCCATAAAATATCGAGGGCGATCCGCCGGCATCTTTTGCGCCAATGCTTTCACGATCCGAAACGCATCGCTCCGAGACTCCCCCACGGAAAGCCCGCCAATGGCATACCCATCAAACCCAATATCCAAAAGCCCTTCCAGTGATCGAGCACGCAGATCTTCGTGTGTACCGCCTTGAACAATGCCGAAGAGTAATGGTCGACGAGACGTGTCCCCGACCAATGCGTCGAACCGTGATTTCGATCGCGCTGCCCAACGTAACGATCGCT
>CALRGY010000016.1 GCA_943358395.1 Candidatus Uhrbacteria bacterium
GCCATGACCGAGAAAATGAACAAAACGGACAAGAAGTTTGCGCCATATTTGGTGGCAAACTTACTCATTGGTGTGGAAAACGTCATTTCATGGCTAACCAAAAAGAAAATCTGCAACCGAGTTGGTGGCAGACTTACTTATTACCCAAAGAAAAAGAAATAAACAAGTAATTTCCCTAAATTAAGGCAAATATCAATAAAGGTGTATAATTATGCAGTCGGAAGCAGTGGCGGCAAATGGTTCGATTTGCTAACATCATTCCCATAATCCGTAGAAAATAACCTTATAAATATGCCGCAACTGAACGTGACGGATCCACAGGTGGTGAATCAGGGAGGAAGCAAGAACGCGAATGTGCAAATCCATCTCAAACAGCAATTGGATGAGGCACGTAAAAAGGTCGATCAACTCGAAGCGGAAATTCGCGAACTTGAATCGGCTTCCTAAGCCGCTATTTTATATGGGAATTGAAAATGGAAATCTTCGGGAGATGTTCGCGAAAGTCGAGGACGCCGATGTATTGCGCCAGGCACTCGGCGCTCTCCTTGATCGTATTGATGGCCTTGAAGCACGGCTAAATGCCACCTCGTCCGCGGAGCGCAAGGGGGGGTGAAGGTAAACCTGCTCTCATTCGAGAAAAACGTGATCGTCTCGCAGAAATTCGACATGGATTGACGGAGCTGAGCGAGCGAATGCAACGGCCATACATCGTTTCAAGCGAACTACAGACAGTTAAAGACGTTTTAGACACGCTCGCCGAATCCGGTGCGTGTAATTCTGTTATTTTAGAAGGCGAACCGGGTACGGGAAAGACCCAGTGGGCATATTCCGAAGTCGGCCAAGAGCTTCAGGACGGAAAGGATTCGATGCTTATCCACGTTCGCGTAAAGGAGACGATGACCGCGCAGGATTTGCTTTACTCCGTCGATGACGTGCGTCGTTTGAGTGATGCACAGGCGCGTTCGCAAGTACCGGATGCTATTCGTGAGGAAGCGGCGAGCTGGAAGGCAAAAATTTTAAGCGGCGAAATTGATCCTACGGAAGACAAGGACTACTTGAAATTCAAAGCGAAGATGAAGGCAGTTGAGGAGTTGGGTGAAACCGGCAAAGACCTCGGCCACATTAACTACATCGACCTCGGCCCTCTTGGTGAGGCCATCAAGCAGTCTGGTGAAGGAAAGAAGGTTTGGTTGGTCATCGACGAAATCGAGAAGGGACGAGAGGAACTGATGACGGGCATGCTTGATGAAATCGAAAACCTGACATTCACCATCGCTGAGACGGGTACAAAAATTAAGGGAGACAAACGCAATCTTCGTATTGTCATTACGACGAACACGGAGGATTCAGACAAGATTCCTTCCTCCTTCCGTCGCCGTAGCTTGTATCACTTCTTGGAATACCCGACACAGGGCGAAATGGCTGAAATCGTTTCTCTCAATTTCCCCCGTCTAGACAAAGCGCTGTTGGATTACGCCTTGGACGTGTACTACGCGTACCATGAGCATCCGCAAATCGAAAAGAAACCTTCAACACCGGAACTGCTGGCGTGGATTGAGGTTCTTTCCCGCGAATTCGATGGCGAGATTCCCGACGACGTTCCACATAAAGAAATCCTGTTGAAATTTAAGGACGACCAAGAGGTCGAAATCGCGCGTAAGAATATCGAGGCCAGGGAGGATGTTGAGACGCGTGGTGGGAAACTCCCGCACTTTGTTACACGTGCGGTGCAAGGAGTTCCGGTTTTCCGTCTCAGTCCTCGTTTGTCGGATTCCTACGCTGAGGACGAATTTGCTCGGTTCTATGCGGACCTTGATCGTCGTGGAATCCATTTTGTGACACCGCACTTTGAAGATAAAAAGGAGGGGTGGGATACGGTTCGCGTCCAAACGCGTGAGTTTCAAATTGTCATGCCTGGAGTTGAGGTACTCGGTGATGGCTATTACGCTATCCCCGACGATCAACAAGAAGTCTTTGCGGAAGTTTTAGCTGAAAGAGTTGAAGTATTGACTCAAAAGGTTGAATTCACTTCCATCGAGGAAAAGAATGGCGACTTCACAAAGGGCAAGGTCCGCGTTGATGGTTATAAGCGCGATGCTTACCGCGTTGGCAATAAAACCGTGGTGAGCAGCGAATATGCGCGGTGAAGGCTGGTACGAACAACGACGTGAGATGCAATACCCGGAAGAAAAAGATCTTCGCGGGTGGCGTGGGGTTTCCGTGCGGGACGTTCTTCGTTTCTTTGAAGGCGAAGATACGGCAGAGGCAACAGAAACGCCTGATCAAAACAAGGAGACGGTCAAAAGTTTATTTGACGGATTCTTGATCGATCTGCGGGCAAGAGGAATCCGCGTATCCACTCCGGAATGGATGCATTTTTTGACTGTCGTCAAAGAACGAATGAAGGAAGAGCAGCTAAAGACCGCCGTGAGCGTTCAAGAGATCTTTGAGCGACTTCGTGTCTACGCGCGGGTAACGCTCGTGAAGAACAAACAGGACGAAGCGGCATTTAATTTGGCTTTCGACCAATATTTTTTGAGTACCGCCAAGGTTGTCGAAAACGCCGTGGCCGAAGCAGAAAAGGAAGATGAGCCAGCACACGATGAGCAAGTTGAATCCGGCGAGCCTGACATCAAAGAACAGCTCGGAATCAAAGAAGTAGATGAAAATTTGGATCTTCCAGAAGACGACGAGCATGACGACAACGAGCAAGTACACGGTGGGAAGAAAGACCAGCACAACGACATCTTGAAGAAGCAGGACATGTCGAAAAAAGGTGGTGGGGATAAAAAGGAAAGTCAGGACGGTGGCGAGGGCGACAAAGGAAAAGAAAGCAAAGGCAAGGGTGATAAAGGTGATGAGGGGCAAGGTGAAGGCGACAAGGGAGAGGCTGGAAAAGGCAAAGGAGATAAAGGCGAGGAGGGTTCTGGTGCTGGTGAGAAGGGCGAGGCTGGTGCGGGACAGGGCGACAAAGGAGATGCTGGCGCAGGAAAGGGAGACAAGGGAAAGCCTTCAGGCATGGGTAAGGGTGGTGAGCCGGGCGCAGAAGGCGCACAAACAGGAGGTGAGAATGATCGTCCCGGTAGCCAGGAGATGGAAGGATTCCAAGAGGTCGGGATACTGAAGGGTGGCGGTAAGGGTAATTCGAGAGAGGTTACCCGGGTTGCCATAGCGAGCGATGAAGGACTCACGCGCGAATACGCGCAAGAGCGTGCGGAACGGATTCAGGAGCACGACCGAAAGAGCAAGTACGAGCGTAGACCAGAGCGAGCGGATATCCGACAAATCATCCGAAACCTTCGTAGAATCATCCTGGATACGTCGCAAATTCGAAGCGGAAAGGTGGATATTCGAGGAACCGTAGAACGGTTTGCACGAAAGAATTTCGGCATCGACTATAAGCGCGAGCGCGAGAAACAACCCGAAGTCGTTTTGTTCATTGACGTGGGCGGTCCGGTGGACGAATGGAGTCCCTTGATCCGCGAAGTTGCTGAGGAGATGACAAAGGGGCTAACGAAATTAGAGGTGTATCTGTTTCACAACAACCTTTACGGCTACGTCTGGGAACTTGATCCAAAAAATCCCCAAGAATCCAATTACGCAAAACCAAATTCCCTTGTTGATGTGAAGGCTGTCGTTAAACGGAACAAAAAGGTTATCGTTTACGGTGATGCAGAAATGTCCGCGACAGAGTTTCGGCAAGATCAATGGGAGCCGCGTGGTAACGAAGATAGGGTGAAAAAGTTTGGCATGGCAGGTGATGAGTGCTTGCGCTGGATTGAGCATAGAGCAGACTCGGCCGTGTGGGTAAATCCTATCTTCAAAAAGGAATGGGATGGACGGGACGGCTCAGGAACCATTGCCGCCGCAAAAGAAATTATGCCGATGCACGACCTTTCCGTGGGTGGCGTGCAGGATGCAATCAAGGAATTGATGAAGAGATAAAAACTGATTAATTAATACTCATGATATGAAAGAAGGTTTAACGCAAGATTTTAGCCAAGAACGACAAAATCAAACAGATATTGATCGTATTTTCGCCGAGTCTGTAAAAAAGCACCGTGTAGAACCGAAAGACATTTCGGTGGCTATGCATCGAGATGTGGCAAATAAATTAATCGAGGGGAATCAATCCTACCTTGTTGCTGCAGCCATAAATGGCTTTCAGGATCTCGATCCTGCGACATTAATTGCACTGGTAGATGATGGTCGTGAAAACGAAGTTTGTGAATACTTGGAACGCCAAAACATTACAGACGAAAATAAGGAGGCGGTATATTCAAAGGTTAGATCAAAAGCCGTAGTAAATATTAATGAATAGTTGTCTCGAAAGGGCAGCAACGGTGAACATCGTGAATACCACGAAGTTCCCGATAGTTGGAATAAGATTAAGCCAGAAATTCAAGCTGGATTTGAAGTGCTTGGTAATTTTTCTGAAGGACTCGGCGGCGGTGAACATATAGAAAATGGATATTTTATACGACTAAAAAATGAACAGTTCGCCACTATTGGCGAATGGGATACCTCCGTGGGAGGCGGACTTGCTTTTTCACAGTATGGAACTGATCTCGATGGTTTTATTGAGAAAATTGCAGAAGATGAAAACATGGGGAGGCTTTTGGCGGGTGGTAAACCAAAACATCCATACCAAGAGGCAGATAATGATAACCCCGATGGAACAGTGTATTGGAACTACTTACATTGGTTTCAAAAAATTAATTCGCCTGTTATTGATAAGATAAAGGATGAGCTCGGCCAAGAATCGAGAACAACTTACGAGCATGAGGTTCGATCTAGTTTTGTTTTGGAGGAAGATGGATTGGCGAATCATTATTTTGAACTTGACGCATTCAAAAGATTTGCAGACGCTTGGGGTGAATGGGCCCTCCAATGTCGCACTGATGGATTATCGTTTCCTCCAGCGGATAAATCTGGTAGTAAGGTGTTAGAAGAAAAACGAAAAGTCTTAGATAAAACGATCGACGAACTTAAGGGGAAGATTGAAGATTTGGAATTTTATGATGACATAGTTACTTGGAATGGTGGCTATGTAAAAGTTGGACTGAATTCCTAAAATAATAGGTCTAAAATATAATTATATGGGACATCCAGAAGGAATGGGCACTCCGGAGCCCGCCGAGAGCGCTGAGCATAAAATAAAGTCGAAGTACATTTGGCGAGAGGAAGGAGTGCCGGACGATGCCGCCACACTTGAGGCATTACGGGAGTGGGCAGATGCGTGGGGTGAGTACGTCTGGCAGTGCAAAATTGAAAACCAGCCAGTACCACCGAATGAAGATGAAGCCAGCGCGGACTTGAAGGCGAAGGGCGATGTTCTAGAGACTAAGGGAGCAGCACTTGAAAAACTTCTTCCTAGCCCAGAGTTTTTCGATGGAGTAGTCACTTGGAATGGCGGCAATGTGCAGCTGACGACCTAAGTTAAAATGTCGGGATAGAACCGAGAGTCGCCAAACGCAAAACCCCCGAGTCTTACAACTTGGGGGTTTTGCTGGACCAGTGCCCTGTTCAGGTCGCCCAGAACGGGTACTAGATGGTTCCGAGACATGGATTCGAACCATGATTAAGAGATTCAGAGTCTCTCGTCCTGCCGTTAGACGATCTCGGAATGCCTACGACTCGAAGTCGTAGAATCCTTCAACCGCGAGAAATATACCCATTTTCCGAATCATCGTCAATCGAGAATTGTTCTTCTCTGTACGGCGCGTATCATCAAGAAAAGCCTATTTACTCAACCAATTGCCACGAAATCACTTTTCCGAGATGGGTATAGGTCACGCGGAAAAGATCGGAAGATGTGGCGATATCGGTATAACCGAAGAGCCCACGATCTCCGCAGAAGTTGGCGCTTGTCCAGGTTGCAATCCTTTCTCCTGATGCATCGAGTACGGGCATATCTGGGTTGAGAAACACGGATGGGAAATACAATGTGAACCGATACCCGCTTATGGAATCTGCAACGGAAACCGTGGCGCGATTGGAAGGAAACAATTCCGTGGGAGCGCCAATTTCAGAGAGATCGCCACAATCCGCAGAAACAACGCGCACCGTCTTTATGGTTGCTGCGCGAGACATCCAGAACACTATACTGATCGTGACGATGAAAAGACTTCCGATGATGTAGAGATACTTCTTCATATCGGCAGAATTATTCTCCGATCACGTCTTTGATATCAATCACATACACATACGTTGGATCGTATGAGCCCATGTTTATACTGACAGCAAGTAAACCGTCTGGTGCAAGATCAAGATCGATGAGGGCACCGCCATGATTCCGAGAAATGTTCGCGATCACCTTTCCGTGATACGCAAGCTCATCGCATCCAGTGCCGAACATTCCCAATGGAGCAGTGGTATCCATGTGGGTGTCGATAAACTCCTCAAGTGGCTTTCCGTCACACGTGAAACCAACAGGGATTGGATCATACGCATCTGGTATGATTCCTCGAAAAATACTTGTACTCCCATCTGGCGAAGGAATTTCTGGAACTCCGTTACGGGTGACACGATAGCTCGCGCCACCACCCTGCATGACGATCAATGCCTCTCCAGAAATATACGCCGCATATCCCATACTCATCCCATCGTTCCGACGCATGAGTGATGCTGCCCATGGATACGTAACGTTGAGCTGTGTACGTTCAAGCTGATCCCAATCCCACACCAATGGCACGCGCCACTCAATGCTTGGCACATCATGCGGCACAGCAGGGATAATGATCATCAACGGAAGAATAACGCTCGCGGCAATTTTCACAGCAAGCGGCATCGCTTTTCGACGAATCAGAAACGATGCCGGAACCAATGCACCGATGAATATCGCAACCATTACCGATGCCCAAAATCCGAACATCACCGAAAGTCCAAGAAGGTTCAATACTGCGCCAATCGACAGGGAAACCATTCCCCAAAAGAGATACAGTAGCAATAACGGCATCGTAAAGGGGATGACGAGAACCTGAAATCCCTCTGCGCTTACCGTCGTTACCACGTCGTCAACTATAAGCATTACCGCTCCAGCTGTCACCATAACGGCAATCGCCAATGGCACATGATTTTGCAGCCATACATACATCTGATCGGTGCGCGTCATATTGCGCACGAGTAGTCTTTTGGGTATTGCAAAAAGTCCGTAAAGAATGCCGAGCGTTGCGAGGAGAGAACATAATTTCCACATCGCGGCAACGAACGATTCGGTTTGCATCGCAGCAAACACTCCACCAAGAGATTCTTCAAAGCCCAACAGCAACACCGGTGCAAGAAACGCAATGGCGTACAGGATCATTTTTCGTTTCGATTCTCCATACCGAATCATCATCCTTCGTTGAAACGCCAAGGAAAGAAACCCCGCAATACCGCACCACAGCACAACGCCAATGCCTGCTGAAATAATACGCAACAGCCGATCAGCGACGGAAAGATTCTCCAAATCAAGATCAAGAAATCCCGAAAGCAGAACAAAGAAGATCATCGTGCCCACGCCGCACGCAATACTCAAGGCGACATCGGTAGCAAACGTACTCGGCTGAATCGCGGCATTCACTTGGCGCGCAAGCAGCGTTTCGTCTCCAAACAGTTCCTTTGGCGTTTTTTTCATATCGGCGTTTTCAGAATAATCTTCCCAATGTTCCGTCAGCTCTTCACGCAACCGTTGCTGCAATGCGTCATCAGTAATCTCTGTCACAACATGATCGATGTATTCATCGGGCTTCATACGAAAGACCAATCAAAAACAGAATGCACGCCTTGCACAAAACCTTGGAATTCTTTCCCGCGTGCTGCTAAATGCTTCGTGCCAACGTCGGTGATGTGATAATAGCGACGTTCCTTGCCGTTTAACGCCGTCTTCCGCTTGCTGGTGACGAGTCCGTCGCGCTCCATTTTATAGAGCAATGGGTACAGCGTCCCCTCCTGAAGCGCAAAAACGTCCTTGCTCTCTGCGGCAATGCGTTCAATAAGCTGATACCCGTACGAATCTCCGTACTTATCCAGTATCCGCAAAACAATGATGTCTGCCACGCCCTTCATAAACACCGTAGAAAATTGCATATATTGATATACTATTGTTATAATAGTATTTTGTCAAATGCATAAATCAATCTTAGGACTTCCTCATTTTGTCTATTTTCGACTCAGATCATCGGAAAATCGTTCAACGTACCATGAAGTACGTCTCACGAATTTTCCTCGATCTTCATCGAAACTCGCCTAAAATGAGGAAGTCCTAAATCTGCTATTATTTCCCCATATGAAAAAGATCCACATCGTCATGCTCATTACCTTCATCATCGTCACCGCTCTCAGCCTTGCTTCAAACTTTATCCCGTGGGACGAAACGCCACTGGAACAAAGCATCTTCGCCCTTCCGCTTGGTATCGGCATGGCACTTGAAATTCCGTTCCTCCTCATCATGGGAATGCTCATCAGAGACACAACGCAATCCATTCCCTACACCCTACTCTGGACCATCATCCCCATCATCACCGGTGCGTTCTATACCGGAATTGTGTACGGGATATATCGATTAGCGGAACGATTCGAGCCACGAATCACACCTAAACGATAATGATCGCAAAACGCTCACCAGCAATGGTGAGCGTTTTCTTATTTGGCAGACGTATCAATCGTTATAAACGTATCCGCACCTTCAGAATCTTTTGGAGGTTGATACCTGTGTTGTTGTGTGCGTAAAAGATCAACCCACACTCGGGGCTCACCCCGAGCTGCGCACACACTGTCTCGCTCTTCTGCTCGTCGAAGTAATTCTTCGTTCGAACAAGAAACATACACAAGCTCCACCGTATATCCCGCGCGGTGTGCGGCAGAAATCAATGCCTTGCGATCAAGGGCGCTGATATGCACAGAATCCGCGACCGTATTTGTTCCTTGAGCGAAAAGATGAAGGAGTGACTCTCTTCGCACAAGCTTCGCTAAAAACTGACGCTGCCAATACGCAGAACCCCGAACGCTGTTATCGTCTTGTAAAGAAGGAAATGGGCATCACCTGTAACGCCCTTTCCTTAGGTTTCTCAACACTTTCACTCAAGAATGCGCGAACAATATTCAAAAACACTTTTCGCTGTGCGGTATCGGCAACACATTCCCACGCCCCTTCCATGCCCTTCACCATTTCAAGAAGCTCAAGAATACGAGCACGTTCCTTTTCATCACGCACACCCAGAAGAAGACTCTCTGCGCGCTTGTGCACTGCACGAGCAATACTACGCAAGCCAACAAGAGACTCATCAAAAGAATCGCCTCCATGCTCGAGTAATGCCCGCAATCGATCTGGAACACGTTGACTCAAGGCTTCCACGGCATGATCAGCATCGGAAATAGTTATGTCGCGAAGTGATGGCCTCATATATCAAAGAAGTCTTCATGCATGCTTCTAGAACTCCCCCTCCACTTCATCCCACGTCCCATCCGTCTGTAATAATGCAGCGATAAAGACATTGTTTGATGACCAGAATATTGGTCCCCATTCTGGAAGTGGGTTCCCTTCCACGTCGGTCGCGTTACCGAAATCAAATTCACATGCAACTTCAGTCGTCACATTCTTCGCGATGTCATTCTCTAAGTCATACCCCACAATCGCACGATCATCACACCCTGCTCCCCCTATCTGCATTACAGGGAATACTGCCTTTGTTCCGGCGTTATTCCATACCGGCGTTCCGACAGAAGGATAATTTTTGAGTGAACGAACCGTATGCGCAAGAGAATTGTATGCGATATTCGCTCCAACCAATCCCGCGCCCACTCCGCAATCATCCGTAGAGAATGTACACGGTACTGCCATGAATGTTGCGAGCACTGTAAAAGAACCAGGAATACGTTCAACACCTAAAAGCACAGGAGCATCGTTTATACTCATCGATACCCGACTATCAAGCACCACATCACTCCCCGTTGCATCCACAGCAACAAGCCGATTCGTGCCAACGCAATATACCAAAGATTCCTCATTTCCCAATCCTCCACCCACAACCGGAGCGACGTATCGCACCTCCCCCTTACACTCATGATTCAACCGTACACTCATCGTCGATGGCATTGCTGAATCGATGATTTCAAATGTTTCAGCGACGTGATCACGCTGTATCTCGGGTCTCCAATTACTTTGCGCGACAAGTATTTGTAAATCATCATTTTGCTTTATCACAATCCCCGCAAGCAACAATGTAACAAAGATCAATACCATTGAGGAACGCTGATACACAGACGATTTTGATGGAGGCATAAAAGAAATTAAGAAAAGAGGGCAACAAGGGCGACGCCGATAATAAGCCACACGATCGTAGCAACAAACGTCATCACGCCTGCTTTCCATCCTTTTTTCGAACCAAGAAGAACAGCGGGACCAAAACCACACAGAACATATACCATCACAACGATCATCCCGATCATTGCCATCGCGATGCCACCTTCTAGACCGCTTACACGACCAAAAATAAAACTGCTCGCTAAACCGTACGTCACCATTGCTGTCCAGATATTTAAAAGAACCGCGGTAAAGAAACCATTCATCAGCGGAGTGACTTGTACAGGAATGCGTAACGCGTGGAGTGCTGAAGGCGTATTCCCTTTCTGTGCACGCTTTTTTTGTAGCACGACATACGCAATGAACACGCCGAGGATGAGTAATGTAGCACCAATGGCACCCACATGCATACGGCACCAATAGGCACTATATCTTCCCGTCACCGTAAACGTTTCCCCCGCAAAAAGATTGGTTGCTGTTTGACGGATTGTATTGCCCCGTTGGCTCGTCATCGTCGTTAGCGCAAAATCGGCGCTCAAGCTGTCGTCACCTGAAGAAAGCAACTCGGGAAGATCGTTCGAATACTGCACAACGGATCCTTCGCCTTGAATATACGCATCGCTATCGGTTTGCACCGTCACCGTCATCGATTCAATATTCTCTTCAACAGTTGGAGTTGAAAACGAATATGAAAAAAGCCCCAGGCGCTCCGACGTATATTCCTGTGAACTATAGGCCAAGAGAATGATAGCGGTCATGCCGGGCTCAACGGGACGTGGTAAGCTCAACGCATACGTTGTGCCTGCCTTGCTTCCAGACTTCATGATCGTTACTTTTTCGTACGGAGCGTTCGTGATATCTCGGCTGGCAATATCTTTATATTTTGTACATGTGCGAATATCTCCTGCAACGGTATACTTGCTACATTCCTGCTCCACAAGAACTTGATACGCGCTCATCGATACTGCATCGCGTATCCCAAGGTCAACACTCATGTTCGCAAGCACACCGTCCCCCATATTCGGAACCGTCATCTTTCCCACCACAATAGCGCGCCCATCGCCACGAAGCACCACTTTATACTCATGCTTTTGCCCACCCACCAAAAAATCGCTTGCTTGCGCCACCGGTGCTACGATACCCGTACTGAAAAAAAGCCCAAGCATCCCAATCCGTAGCCATTGCATATATTTCATATGCCATAATGATAACAGATTTTCCTATGCGTATTGCCGTTGTTCAATTTACAATAGCCCATCTCGACGTTGAGACGAATTTCAGACGGATTGAGGAATTCGTTATGAAAGCGAAACAGGAGTCTGCTGATGTCATCATCTTTCCAGAAGACTGTATTACATCATCCATCTTTGGTGATCTGACGAAGCTCGATACGGATCATCGAACACGCGATCGATTCCAGTCCATCGCAAAGCAACATGCTATCGACATCGTTACAGGATCGGTGATGGAAGAAACGCCAAATGGAAATTTTAATACAAGCTACTACATCGATTCCCAGGGCAATGTTCTTGGAACGTATTCAAAAAATCATCTCTATCCTTCGGAGCACCGATTCCTCACCCCCGGCACCGAGGTACCTGTATTCGAAACCGTATTCGGCAAGGCAGGAATCGTCATCTGTTGGGACATGCTCTTCCCCGAAATCTTTGAACGAATGAAAAAGCAGGGCGTGCAGATGATCTATTGTCCCAGCTATTGGTACAAAGAGATCGCAGAGTCGATGAAGGCGCATAATCCAGAATCCGAAGAGCAACAGATCGATGCACTCTGCATTGTGCGATCCATCGAAACGAACGCTGCCCTTATCTACTGCAACGCCTCCGGCACCGCCACATTCCCCAACGGCTCAACAGATACCCTCATTGGTCACTCACAAATCACTATGCCGGTTCTTGGAGCGATCCAGAGACTCGACCATCAGAATGAAACAATGTTCATACAGGATATTGATCTCAGCCTCCTTAAAGAATCGGCGAAGATTTATCAACGGTAATATGGCTCTTATCACCGGCAACGTTCTACGGGGTGACGGAATCGCTGGAAAACGTGATGGCGTGCCAACGGCGAATATTGGGCTTATCGATGCTGCCGATCTTGGGTTTGGGACGTATGCTGGCTATGCGACATGGGGTGATAAACGGTATGAGGCGATGATCTATTACGGCGCAAACGATCCCAAGAAACTGGAAGTACATCTCTTGAACTTCATCGGCGACATGTACGGCACACGGCTATCCGTCGATCCACGATCGAAAATTTCGGAATACGTCCCGTGGACAACGGAAGATGCGATGAAAAGAAAAATCGCGGACGACATCAGCCGTACGCGAGCCTTCTTTGCCTCGCAGAAACATGTTGCGTGACTCTCATCATCGATGACGCATCAGATATTACGCTAAACTTCCGCCGAGTTGACTCACAAAATCCGTCACCGCATCACTCGTCGCCTTCACCGGAACATGAACCGCGAGAATATTCACGCGATGCTGTAACACGTTTTCAATAGCATCTTCAATGAGGGTTTTTGCTTTTGCCTCTTTCAATGCATCGGCATGAAAGGCATAGGCGCACGAAAGCGTTACCGTCGACCCTTCTACACTCAGCGGCACCGCGCTACGAAGCACTAATGGCAATGCAATATTCTTTTCTGCAACAAACGCCACACAACGCTCCCACTTATTCACGATTTCTTCTAACGGGAATACCGGTGCTTCATGTGACGGCGCATGATTAACAACAACAGATTCCACCTGCTGAACAGGAGTAAAGTCATACCGAATCGGAACATCAGGAGCGGCTTGTACCTCCACGATCGGCGCAGTCCCCGAGGTCTGCGCTCGCGAAAGAGAACTCGATGTGACCGCGAACCCTCCCCCATTTATGGGGGAGTTAGGAGGGGGTGGGGAACTGAAGGGGGCGAGGGAGTTGGAATGAGCTGAGGAATGAGGAGCCGCCGCCTCACACGCGTCCAATATCGCAATCTCAAGCGGAATCTGAGGAAGTGCTGGCAAGCTTGAGCGCACACGCGCTGCGAGCAAGCCATCGAGAAACGCTTGCGATCGCTGTACGCCAAGGAACATCGATGCCGTTTGAATGCGTTCAATCGTCTTTGTGTCATATGCATCCATCGTTGCATCACCGAGTGCCGCGAACATCACCGTGCGAACATATTCAAGAAGCTCTTCGATAAGATGCTTCACCGATCCCCCGTCTGCAACAAAATGCCCCACGATGCGTAATGCCTTCTGTGCATCGTGCGCCGCAACCGCATCGACGACATCGGTAACAACGGCGATGTTCGTCATCGGCAACACGAGTGATGCCACGGCGAGCGTTACATTCTTCTCCCCCAACGCCAGCACTTGCCCGAGCAAACTCTCCGCATCACGCAAACAGCCTTCGCTCAAACGAGCAATCTGCGCCAGTACGTCGTCGTCGATCGTGAATCCTTCAGCCTCCGAAATCTTCTTGAGCCGAGGCATCATTACCATCGGCGGCACACGATGAAATTCGAATCGCTGACAACGTGATGCGATGGTTGCTGGAATTTTATGAAGCTCAGTTGTTGCAAGAATAAAAATCGCATGTGCTGGCGGTTCTTCAAGCGTCTTCAGCAACGCGTTGAACGACGACCCCGAAAGCATGTGCACCTCGTCGAGAATAAACACTTTGAATGCTCCCCTGCTTGGCGCAAAACGCGCATTCTCAATAATATTCTCTCGCACATTATCAACGCCAGTTTGACTTGCGGCATCGATTTCAATGCACGACATGAATCTGCCCAACGTAAAATCAGTACACGCCGAGCACGTATTACACGGTTCATATTCCCCCAATTTCCGATTCTCACAATTCAACGCCTTCGCAAGCAATCGCGCGATTGTTGTTTTCCCCGTTCCCCGTGGCCCAGAAAATAAATACGCATGCGCCACCGTATTCTTCGCCAATTGCTGCTGAATCGTTCGTAACACATGCTCCTGCTCCGCCACATCCCCAAACACCTGTGGACGATATTTCCTGTAAAGCGTTTCAGCCATAGTGGCATGATTGTAACGCGAAATCAGAGAATCGACGAGTAACACTTGAGGAAAACATTTCTCCGATTCTCACCGCATTGTGCTAGGATATACGCATCTTTATCATCTTTTCTATGGCTATTCCGGTTCTCTTCATGTTTGGCGGCGTTTCAGCAGAGCACGAGGTCTCCGTTGTTACCGGACTCCAAGCTCTTGAACATATCGATCGCAATGCATTCGATCCATACTGTATATACATCACGAAGTCTGGAGCGATGCTTGGTTACGGAAATCTCATCAAACGCGGAGACTTCAAAACGCAAAAACCGAAATCGATTACATTTGGAAAAGATAGCATCGGTGGCTACGTTCGTGAGAACGGAATATTCGGATCAACGATTCGTCCGCAAGCAGCATACCTTGCCTTCCATGGCGGCACCGGCGAAAGCGGCCCATTCCAAGGAATACTCGAGGCCATCGATATTGCCTTCACGTCACCGGGAATCGAAGGATCGGTAATAACGATGAATAAAGCGATTGGCAAAGAAATTCTTGCTGCGCATAATCTTCCTGTGGTTCAAGGCGTTTCGATGACGCAAAGCGAGATCGCTTCCGATAGCGCAGCAGCGATCGCAAAAATCCTCAAACAGATTTCGCTTCCCGTCATTATCAAGCCGGCACACCTCGGATCAAGCATCGGCATCAATATTGCAAGAACCGAGATCGAATTGGAAAAGTTTTTACTCGAGGCTGCACAGGTCGATAATGAAATCGTTATTGAGACTCTTGTCCCGTCGTTCAAAGAATATAACTGCGCCGTTCGCTGCATCGATGGCAACGTCGAGACCAGCGCCATTGAAGCACCGATCGCGCATGATGCCATTCTCAGCTTTGCTGATAAGTATCAGCGCGGTGGTGGAAAGAAATCGGGAAAGCAAAGCGGGATGGCGTCACTGCAACGCGAACTTCCTGCAAAGATTAGCGATGCACTGAAGGAAAAAATCGAAAGCACGGCAAAGGCTGCATTTACCGCATGCCGATGTAAAGGCATGGTGCGTATCGACTTCATGGTCACGCCTGATGAAACATTGTACATCACCGAAATCAATCCTATTCCGGGGTCGATGAGTTTTTATCTGTGGGAAGCGAAGGGCATTCCGTTCAAGCAGCAAATCAGCGACATGCTCACACAAGCCATCACTGATCAAAAGATTCGCGCATCACTTCGCATGGATCATCAAAGCGACATCATCGAAAAGTTTATCGGCTAGTACGACGCATCGGTTAACTCTGGTTGAAAGAGCAAGACGAAATTTTCGATCGGGCATTGTGCATGGAGTATCGGGACTGCTTCCGCAAGATTCTTCGCACTCATCATCGGGATTTTCCCATCGATTCCGCTGACGACATCCGTGAAGTGTTCACTCTTCAACACAAGAACCGCATCCGCATGCTCCGCAAGAAACGCTCCATACTGGGCGTTTTCTTTTTGAGATTCTTTTAACGGAAGTTCGGGAATGCCCGCCGTTAACACCACAAGCTTCTTTCCAACCTTCTTCGCAAGATTCGATGCCGCAGTTACCCCGGCTTCCGCCGTTGCAACACTAATGTTGTACGAATCATCAATTCCCTCATAGCCGAATACTTCACCAACCTGTTGCCGACGACCAGGCAATACGAATGATCGCAACGCCTCGTCAACGAACCGTTTTGGCACATGCAACGATTCCGCAATCGCCATGGCGTATGCCGCATCTTCACGAACCGAATTCGAGAATGCGTCGAGCGACATCGATTCACCCTGATACATCGGAGCGTCGATCGAGATCATCTGCACACGATGATCATATCCATATTCTTTAAGGATCGATGAAACATTGGCACTGCACACGCGAAGTCCATCGGTCACCGTTTCTGCGAACACCTCTTGAAGCGCCTGAACAATCTTTGCTTGCGATCCAAAACGTACAAGATGCTGATCACCGATCGAAGTAATAATGGACATATTCGGCTGAACAATGCTGCAGCTCGCCGCAATTTCGCCAGGGTGATACGCATCCATCTCAACAATGAGAAGTTCAGTTGAGCGATCAAGCTTCTTCAGCATCCACTGCGCAATTCCCGCTGTCGTATTGATGTTCCCTTCGATGAGCTGTGTCTTAAAGTGAGCGCGAACCATGTCGTACAACAGATTTTTCGTCGTCGTCTTTCCGTAGCTTCCCGCAATCGCAATCACCCGAAGGTTCGGCATCACGGCTCGAGCCTTCCGAGCTCGAGCATTCAATCGTGCATGAGCAATGAGGAATAGTGGCTTCGAAATAACGTTCGCGAGGAGAACGGCATCGGGAGTAATGAGCAATGTAATTACCACGGAGATGACTGAAAAGAAAATTGTTTCTCCGCTCATCAACACTGCGGAAAAAAGAATCATGAGAATGCATGTCAGCGCAGCAATCACAATAATTCTTGGTGTCCATTTCAATGTATCGCGCTGCTCGAATCCACGACGTAAATATCGACGCAATGCACGTCGAGCATATTGTCGTGTTTCGTATTCTTCCAATTGCAAAAGATACAAAAAGTCTCGTAACGGAAAAATAGCATTACACATTTTCCAAAAAGCGTTCGATGGCGCCATAGGTGAGAATTGGATTATCGATATGCACATTATGCCCGATTCCCGGAAGCACTGTGAGCACCGATTCTGGAATGAGCGTCTGAATCTCATGCGCAATCGAAACTGGAGCAGCGCTATCATTCTCGCCCCAAAGCAACAGCGTCGGCACCACAATCATCGGAAGCGATTGCGTTTGATCGTTCATGACTGCGTTGCGAAATACGCGACCAATACCCGAATCTTCTGCATCGCGAAACTCTTCCGTCATAAGCATTCGCCGAAGTGCAGCAGGCACGATCGGTTTCACCATCGATGCGATAGCGCTCTTCAATCGAATCATCATCGACGGTCGATACATGCATGGCGCACCGATGAGAACAAGGGCACGAAGATACAACGGTCGACGAGATGCTAGTAACGATGCAACTCGTCCGCCAAATGAATGACCGATCAACACAATCTCATCAGAAGTCTTGCCGATCTTCGTATCAACCCAATTGGCATAATCATCAATTCCCCACTCTGGGCTCACCAATGGCTCATTGCCGAACCCTGGTAAATCCCACACATCTGCAGAACCAAAATGCTCAAGCTTTTCCGCGATGCCCCGCCAAAGCCCTGCATTATGCCCCCAGCCGTGAAGGATAATCATGCGCATATTTACGCTTCACGCAGATTCATTTCTTGGAGCAACTCACGAATTTTCTTGTCGATCTTCGTCGGTGTTACCACTTTGACGATAATAATCTGATCACCTCTCCCACGATTCGATGGTACGCCTTTTCCGCGCAATCGAAGCTCGTCGCCGCTTTGCGTGCCTTGCGGAATCTTCACCTCCACTTTTCCATCGACGGTATCAACGTCTACCGTGTCACCGAGCGCAGCTTGCGTGAAGCCGATATTCTTTGTGACGTAAATCGTGAATCCGTCACGTTTAAATCGAGGATCCGTCTCTACACGAAGGCGAAGATACAAATCTCCTGGTTCGCCTTGTGCGCCAATACTCTCGCCTTCACCACGCACACGAATACTCATGCCGTCATCAACGCCGGCGGGAATATCAACACGAACCGTCGATCGACCGTGCACCGCACCTTTCCCATGGCATTCCGTGCAATCTTTCTCCGGCTTTTCGCCACGACCATGGCACTCGGTACACGCCGTTTTCATTTGCATTGCACCAAGCATCGTACGCTGCATGGTAACGCGGAAACCCTTCCCGTCACACGTGGTACACGTTTTCATTTTCGTTCCTGGCTCTGCTGCCGTACCAGCACATCGCGAACACTTTGAATGTTTCGTAAGCGGGATTTCTTTTTCCACACCAAACACGGCTTCCGTGAACGTTAAACGAATACCAATCTCAAGATCTTGCCCTTTCTGTTCGCGGGTTTGCCTGCCACCACCGCCGAACATGCCGCCAAGAATATCGCCCAAGTCTTCAAACCCAGCGCCACTAAAATCAAATCCACCGCCGCCGAATGGGTTCCCACCACCAAACGGATTCCCTCCCCCACTTCCGTCAAACGCCGCGCTTCCAAATTGATCGTATTGCTTTCGCTTCTGCTCATCACCAAGCGCCTGATACGCCTCATTAATCTCCTTAAACTTTTCCTCCTTTCCGCCCTTATCCGGATGATGCTCATGCGCCAATTTCCTAAACGCACGTTTAACATCATCCTGCGACGCAGACTTGGGTACTCCAAGAACTTTATAAAAATCTTTACCAGGCATAATCCACAGATTCAATCGTTGACGAAGAGACGTTCATATGTTATTATTTTTGTACAAATCACGAACGGAAAAGGTGCCCTCTAAGGTTTCGTCCTTATGGGGTCTTTTCTTTTTTCCGAGATAATCGATGTTCAAGATCGTTCATAAACCGAAGAAATGGCTTGAAGTTGTGATCCTTCAATAAGGTGGAATATCGGAAACGATTTGGAATAATTAAAGCATGCAACTTTTTATTCTCTAAAAGGTGCTCGACGAGGCAATAAAAATCCCCATCACCGGTGATAATAATTGCATGATCATAATGATGGAATTGAATCATGGTATGAAGAACAAGCTCCGCATCACAATTCCCCTTCATCGACCCATCCTTCATGACGAGTGTCGGCTTAAAAACACAGATATATCCCATCGATTGTAACATCGTATAGAGATGGGCACGTTTTGGATCGTATCCAATAAACAAATATGCCTGTTGAACGCTATATTTCTCCCGCAGATAGCGACGAAACTTCCCAAAATGCAATTGCCATCCAAGACCTCGAATTGCAAGGTTCAGATTCTGACTATCGATAAATGCGTAATTATTTTTAGATGGCCTCATACCGAATCCTTCTTCACCTCAACATCAATAATCTTCTGATTCTTTTTCCGTTTTCCAAGAAGAACGTTCATCAACCAGTTGCGTACCGCCGGCAAAGAAACAACGTACAAAAATCCCGCTAAAAAGGCTTTGAGTGTGCCGCTGAAGAATTTTTTCAAACGTTCGGCCATATTATTTACACTCACATTCGCCGTCAGCGCAGCATCCCTTCGCTTCAACAGCTGGAGCAGAGCAACACTTGCTCTTCATCGAGCATGAAGCTCCCGCTTCCGCTTTCGATGTAATATCATCCGGACGCTTTTCGGTTGGTGATCCTACCGGGGTGAAGATAAGCTTGATGCGATCGATAATATTCATACGTTATGCGGTTACAGGTTTAGACTCTGCGTTCCACGTGCACAGCTCTAACGGTTCTGATCCATCCACGCGGGACCATACACGATACTCTCCCGCTTTCGGCACCGGCATGCCGCCAATACGCACGAGCAGGTTCGCATTCGGGCCCTTAATGCTCTGCTTAAACAGCGTTCCCTTCTCAACAAGCGTATTCGAACCATCTGTCATATACACTTCCACACTTGGATTCTCTGGCAAATGCGTTAAGCGCATCGCCAAGAATCCCCGAAGCACCGGCTGTTCGCCCGCAGGAAACATCGTCCTATCGAACACATGCATAAAGCTATTCAGCCCATTATTGGACTGCGTAGCGAACTCACAGAGCAGTGCGTATTCTTTGGTAGTAGTCATAGGCTCGGACGTTCAATAGCAACATCCTCGTTAATTCTTAGTCTGTCGCTTCTGTGATATCCACGATTTCTGGTTTCTCGATCGCGAGATAATCAGTGTACTTCATTGTAACCGAATCGGTGAGACTTCCAGCATTGAAGTGAATCATTTCGTTCTCTGCTAAACGATTACTGCAATATGTTTTCAAACCAATCACCGATCCCAACGGTGGCACTGATCCGCGAACACACCCAGTAACCACCTCCGGTTCCGGAGCGAAACTAAACTTCTCACCAATAATCGCCGTCACCTTCGCACTACTCAATCGCAAATCTGCCGGCATAACGAACAACCAATGCTGTTTCGTTTTATTTCCACGAATAACTAACGCCTTTGCCCCTTCGTGTAAGGAAACATTCCGAATCCTCGCCGCATCCTGACTAGTAATCGTAGCCTCATGATGTTCCGTTTCGTACTTCACCGACTTCGCATCCAGGAGCACGAGAATCTTTTGATACACCTCCGTCATAAATAGAATGCAAATCGACGGGGCACAAACCCCGTCGATAATTATATCTTAACCTTGAGATGCTCCATCATCCTTCTTCTCCGTAAACTCCGCATCCTTCGCCGTTGATTCCGATGCTGCCGATGCGGCATCGGCGCCTTCTGCTCCTGCTGCATTTGCTGCAGCGTCGTTCTTGGCGTACATCGCACCACCAACACGCTGAGCTTCTTTGGAAAGATCCTCGCCGGTGGATTTGATTGCCGCAAGATCGTCGGTGTCTTTCACCTTCTTTACTGCTTCCATCTTTTCTTCAAGAACTTTCTTATCCTCTTCGGAAACTTTATCCTTATTATCCGCAAGCATCTTTTCCACGGTGTACACCATGGTATCCGCAATATTGCGAGCTTCGATAAGTTCCTGTTTCGCTTTATCTTCTGTGGCATGGCTTTCTGCATCAGTTTTCATCTTCTCGATTTCTTCCTTCGAAAGGCCCGATGACGACGTAATCGTAATCGTTTGCGCTTTGTTGGTCGCCTTATCCGTTGCAGAAACGTGCAGAATGCCGTTCGCATCAATATCGAACTTCACTTCAATCTGCGGCACACCACGAGGTGATGGCGGAATGCCGGAAAGATCGAACTGTCCAAGCACTTTATTATCATTAAACATCGGGCGCTCACCTTGACCAACACGAATCGTTACCGCTGGTTGATTGTCAGCAGCTGTCGAGAAGACCTGTGACTTACTGGTCGGAATCGTCGTGTTTCGATCGATAAGCTTCGTGAACACGCTTCCCATGGTTTCGATTCCGAGGCTCAATGGAGCTACGTCGAGAAGCAACACGTCCTTCACGTCGCCCTGCATCACACCGGCTTGCACCGCAGCACCAACCGCAACAACCTCATCTGGGTTCACTGTTACATTCGGCTTCTTTCCAAAGAACGCCTCAACCTTTGAAAGCACCAAAGGCATACGCGTCATACCACCGACCATAACAATCTCTCCGATCGATTTCGCATCCATCTTCGCATCCGCAAGCGCCTTCTTCACCGGCTCCATCGTTTTATCGACGAGCCCGCCAACGAGTTCTTCGAGCTTCGATCGCGAAAGACTCATCACCAAGTGCTTTGGCCCTTCAGCGCCAGATGTGATGAATGGTTGATTGATCTCGGTCGTCTGCGCCGTCGACAGCTCAATCTTCGCGCGTTCTGCTGCGTCCTTAATACGTTGCATCGCCAACGCATCACCAGAAAGATCGATTCCCTCAAGCTTCTTAAACTCATCAAGAATCCACTTCATGATCGTCAAATCGAAGTCGTCGCCTCCAAGGTGTGTATCACCATTGGTCGCGAGCACTTCAACCGTTCCCTCGGAAACATCGAGCACAGAAACGTCGAACGTTCCTCCACCGAGATCGTATACAACAATTTTCTGACCAACCTTCTTATCAAAACCGTATGCCAATGCCGCAGCTGTTGGCTCGTTGATAATACGCAGCACCTTCAAACCAGCAATTTCGCCAGCATCTTTCGTTGCCTGGCGCTGAGCATCGTCGAAGTACGCAGGAACCGTAATCACGGCTTCCGAAATCTTCTCCCCCGTCTTCTCCTCCGCATCTGCCTTAATCTTGCTCAACACCATCGCAGAAATTTCTTGCGGAGAAAAATCTTTCTCACCCATCTTAATCGCAACGCCTTCTCCTCGAGCAATAATGGAAAACGGCATCAGCTTAATATCTCTCTGCACCTCCTCATCCGTAAACCGTCGCCCAATCAATCGCTTAATGGAATACAACGTATTCTTCGGATTCGTCACCGCCTGTCGCTTTGCAGGTTGCCCGACTAAGCGCTCCCCATTCTTCGCAACCGCAATGATGGATGGCGTGGTCCTCATCCCCTCCTTATTTTCCAAAACCTTCGGCTGCCCGCCTTCCATAATTGCCACACAAGAGTTTGTTGTCCCTAAATCGATTCCGAGGATCTTTGACATAAGAGTTTATAATAATTTGATACAGAGAAACGAATGAAGCGAAGTGGGGACGACGGTGCATGTTTTGCAGCGAGAGCCATGATGCACAGCCGCAGTCGAGCGATAGCGAGACGTCGCGGCGTAGCGTCACGGGTCACAGCGGAAAAACATGTACCCGAGTCGCCACGAAGCGATGAACCTACGAGAGATCCTTCCTATCGTCAGGATGACGGAGCTTCGTTGACGATTACTTTCGCCGGTCGTAGCACCACGTCACCGATTTTCCAGCCCTTGATGAGCTCTTCGATGATTTCGTGTTCCTTTTTTCCGGGTTCCGATCGTGAGCCGCCACTTTCGTGGAGATTCGGATCGAACTGAGTTCCAATGCTTTCAATCGGTTCAACGCCGAGTCCTTTCATCGCTTCCGCAAACTGGCGTTCGATGTGGCCGATGCCTTGGAACCAGGTGTCGAATTTCTTTTTGAAGTCATCGGAACATCCTTCGAGATCAGGCACATGCTTGGTGACGTAGCCGAAGTTGTCGACGACGGGGAGTAAGTCCTCCGCCAGATTCGATCGAACACGACGTCGATCATCATCGCGAGCTTGAGAATTTTGCTTTTGAAGGTTTTCGTAATCGGCTAAGGCGCGTTTCCAACCGGAGAGATACTCGGCGCATTTGGCCTCGACCCCCTCACCCCCTCCAACTCCCCCTTGTAAAGGGGGAGGGTTCTGAGACTGATTCGTCTCAGCGTTCACCGATTCCGATCCTGTATTCGATGCTTCGTCATTCATAGTTCGATAATTATCAATCGTTTTCTTCTAAAATTCGCTTTGCTTCGGCAAGCAATGCAACGTTTCTCGCATAGTTCATTCGCAACGGACCGACGATGGACAGCACGCCGATCTCACCGTTCGGTAACCGATGGCGGACGATGACGGTGGCGAGGCGTTTGCCCATGGGGCTTTCTTCGCCAAGCAAGATTCGCACTTCGCTGGGCGCAACACTCATCACACTCGTGGCGTCGCGTTCAAGACGTTCAATGTCTTCGGCGAGCGCAAGGAGCATATTGTCTTCCTTGAAGTCTGGCTTTCGGAGGAGGTTCGCGACACCCAACGCTGAGGTTTGGTGCTCGTTGGTGACAACGACGGCATCGCCGGAAAGATCGGCAAGGCGACGACCAAGGAACTGAATCTTCGATTCAAGCGATCGAATTTCTTCCATCGCCGATCGTAATTCCAGGGCAACTTTTGGCTGCTGCGCCGGCGCAACATGCGCCAGGTAATACCGATACCCTTCTTCCGTCGGCACTCTACCGGAAGACGTATGCGGCGAATACACATAGCCTTCTTCCTCAAGCACCACCATGTCATTCCGCACCGTGGCCGGCGAACAATCCAAATCAAACCCCGCGCATAGCGCCTGCGAACTCACCGGCTCCGCCGTGCGAACGTACTCATCCACGACGAGCTGTAGAATGCGAGATTGACGTAAATTCATAGCAAATTAGCACTCTCAAGTATAGAGTGCTAATTCTTGATTGTCAAAAGCAAATTGTCCACACGCACCTCCCTCATACTCCCTCCTTCGTAAGGAGGGAGGTAACACATCCGGATTCGTGACGCATCTGCCCGTGGTCTCTCCCTCCTTACGAAGGAGGGAGGTTACGCCGCTTTACGATCATGATCTTGAAAAACAGGCTGCTGATACCTCTTTGCCTCCGCTTGCCCTGTGCGCATCTGATCCGGAAGCAAACTTACAGACTCCCGCCGATTCACCGCATCCGATGCACTCAACGATGAATCTCTTGCAATTGCAGCATTCACTCGATTCAACTCCGCCCTCGTCACACAAAGCACCGAGCCATCAGGATTCAGTACCACGGGAACCAGCTCGCGCCTCTGAAACATCACCGCCGATTTCATATCAATAGCAATCCTCGGTTCTTCGTGTTTTCGAGCACCCAATGCCGGATTATCCAAAATCTGTGCTCGAGCTTTTAATAACGCCTCTTGATCCTTCTGAGCTTTCCGCATTCTCTCATCCGCATCTCGTTTTGCGAGCACAGCATTGTACGGCTTTGCTTCCGGCTGTTCTCCATATCTCTCGGCCACATTCTTAATAACTGCAGGCGCCTCAGCGTTCTCTTGCGTCGTCTCAAGATTCGCCGCAGCATTCGCCGCCTCTTTCTCTCGCATTGCCGCAAGCACTCTGTCGCCCATCGAGGTTCTTTTTACACCGGGCATCAATTCATGATGCACACCTGGCTTCATCGCCGATGGCACTAGAGGCTTTTCCTGCTTTGGGATCGCACCGTTTTCAAATGGATTCATGACCATAGATTTATTTTCGATCACCGATCCAGTGCATATACGTCTTTGCCAACGCATTCCATGAAACCTTCCTACTCTTCCGCTTCTCCAAAAACTCTCCAAACCGTTCGCCAGAAAGAATGCTGGGGACGATGACAAAGGTTGCACCCAAATCATAGCACCGCTTGGCATCGGCGGAGGATTTTACAGTAACCACGATAGACGTTGCGCTGTGGCGATGCTGGAAAAAATCGAGTACAGCATCGTTCACACTCATGTCGGGAATAGTAGAAATCACCAGTTTTGCCTTATCTGCATGTGCCAACATCAGCACGTCGTCGCTGGCAACGTCGCCATACATCACCGGTTTACCTTCTGTGAGCAGCTGCTCCACCACCGCAGGATTAAAATCAATAATCTTGTACTGAGCCGTCATGTTTTCAACCGCAGGCAGAATTTCACGCCCCATACGGTCGTAACCCAACATCAGCACCTCAACTCCCGTCTGTTGTACATCATCGTGCTCATGCTTCTTTTGGGGAAAAAGGTGAGAAAACTTGTCGTAAATACGTTCGTTATATGCAACCAAGTAGGAAGAACCGGCAATGGTAATAAGGCCAACAATCGTGGCTAACGTCATTGCTTCGGGCAACACATAGCCGCTTGCAATACCTGCCGCAAGCATAATGAAGGAAAATTCACTAATCTGTGCCACCGTGGTTCCCGCTAAAAACGCCGTACGCGAGTGGTAGCCCATAAACCGCATAATCACCTGCGCGATAAATGGGTTCCCAATCAGCACATACGCACTCAAGATAATCGCTGGCACCACAACGGAATCAAACGCACCAAGAGTAAGGTGCGTGCCAAGAACGATGAAAAAGATGATGAGAAAGAAATCACGCAGGGAACGAATCTTCGCCTCAATTTCATGCTGGAATCCCGTACCAGCAAGTGAAACCCCAGCAAGCAATGCCCCACTTTCAATGCCAAAGCCGAAATATTGAAGTGCGCTCGCAATAGCAAAGCACCAACCAAGCGCAATCAAAAACAGCAATTCCTGGCTTCGTGCCGCATAGGCAAACACCTTTGGCACTACAAGTTTTGCCAGCACCCACAACACAAAAATCGTCAGCAAGCCTTTACCGAACGAAAAAGAAAGAATCGCCCGCATGTCCTGCCCATCTTGCATTGCAGAAAGAACAAGCAGAATCATCATTGCAATAAGGTCTTGCACAATAAGCATTCCCACAGCAATTCTGCCGTATAACCGATCAAGATCTTCCTTATCGGTGAGGAGTTTTACGATGATAATCGTGGACGAGAAAGAGAATGCAACACCAAGGAAAATCGACGTTGGCAAGGGAACGTTGAGTGCTAATGCAATACTGGTTCCAATAATCGACGTCACAATCACCTGGGCAGACCCAGCAATGAGTGCTACGCGCCCCACGTCTTTCACATTCCGCCAGTTCAAATTCAGCCCAACGATGAACAATAAGAACGCGATGCCGATGGACGACATCGTTTCAAACACGTCCACCGAATGCGCCAGATTCAACAGCCCAGGGCCAACAACGATACCGGTAGCGATGTACGCAATGATCAACGGCTGACGTAACTTGTACGCCAACAACGAAAAAATCCCTGCGGTCATCATGACGGCAGAGATTTCAAGAAAAAGTGAGTTCAACATATTGGCAGCATTATACCAAACGTTTCATGCGTCGATTGTGCAAAATTTCTTCCTCCGTCACCCACCGTTTCCGTAACTCCCCCACCAAGAAAAATGACCCAGTAACCAAAACGCAATCCTCATCATCGACGCTCTGCAATACCGTCGACAACGCCTCGGCAGAATCAGCGATGATGCGCACTAATGATGACGATCGGAAATACGGCTTCGCTTTCTTTTGAAGAACCTCGGGATCGGCGCAGAGACTCCGATCTGATGGAAGGCTCGTGAACGTGACCGAATCTGCCAACGGCATAATCTGTTTCAGCACTGCCTCATGATCTTGCTTCCCCGTCATACCAACGATGACGTGAAGCTTCCGATAGGATTCTTTCGCGATTCTCTCTGCCACGCTCCGCATTTTAATTCGGTTATGCGCACCATCGAGAATCACCATCGGCGAACGCTGCATCGTTTCGAACCTACAAGGCAATTGCGCACGGTCGATTCCCTGCCCGATCGCGACAGAGGGAAAATCGAGAGTAGCTCCGATGAGTCGCACGAGTGATCGATTGTACGCATCGGCGCTCTTTTCTCGTGGCACAGCGTGAAACGTCGCCCCCTGCTCAGCACACACGTCGATGAACATTTTCTGCAAACTTGGACGTTGCTCGGCGGTAAAGAATAACGATCCTGACTTGATGATCCCCGCCTTGTCGTACGCAATCTTTTTCAACGTCTTCCCCAAAAGCTCGGTGTGATCGTAATCAACGTTCGTAATCACTGTCGCAATCGGACTTGGAATAACATTCGTGAAATCAAATCTCCCACCAATGCCAACCTCGACAACTGCCCATATACAGCCTTTCTGCCGAAAATAGATCAACGCCAGAGCGAAGAACACTTCGAAATAGGTCGGACGCACCTCATCGATAGTAGACCTCATCGATTCCACGATATCGGCAAACTCGTCGGGATCGATGAAGAGCTCGCCAACCCGAATCTTCTCAATCGACGTCGTGGTAAACGGCGATGTGTATGAGCCGACCCTCTCCCCCGATGCAGAAAGTGCTTCATGAAGCATCGTCGTCACCGTCCCTTTTCCCGCCGTTCCGGTGACGTGAATGTACTTCAAACCACGCTCTGGGTTCCCCAAAAGATCCAAAAATCTCTGCATTCGGCGTAATCGGAGAGCAGGGTTCGGGAAGGCTCCGCTCCGATGACCCGGTCGGCGAGGCAAGCCATCAAGGTATGCCACTGCTGCAAAATATCGATCCGTGTTTTTGACCATAATTCCTTGAAATATCGCGCTTTTCCGCTAATGTTAGCAGAGTCGAGAAAGAAAAACGAGGGTAGGTTCAAGGATTTATAGCACCACTTCGCTCCCTTTTGAGTAAATATCGTTCCAACGCCTGGTTCGGGGTTAAATAGTTGAGCTTCTTTCTTGGACGAGTATTGAGCATGTGCTCGACCATGGCAACGGCCTCCTGTGGAATACGG
>CALRGY010000017.1 GCA_943358395.1 Candidatus Uhrbacteria bacterium
TCAAATGAAAGAACGAACCGTACTTTTTGAGCCACGCGGAGCGTGGAAAATCCTTTCTGAATCAGAGTTTTTTGGGGGGAATGCAGAACAGACGGCGCTTCGCGCCGACCATATTTTTTGCGGAAATTTGAATTCCGAATTTTGGCGGAAGGGGAGAGATTCGAACTCTCGATACCTTGCGGTATACACGCGTTCCAGGCGTGCGCACTAGGCCACTATGCGACCCTTCCATATATAAAGTCCTTCCTCATTTTGTCTATTTTCGACTCAGATCATCGGAAATTTCTTCAACGTACCGTTAAGTACGTTTCAGAAGATTTCCTCGATCTTCATCGAAACTAGCCTCAAATGAGAAAGTCCTCACAAGAAACATTCGCGTCGGAAGAATAACGCAAAAGCACAGGCGGGGCAAATATGCCTTGCTGGGCTTTATGAATCGTTTTATCATTTGTGACTGAAGAGAACGTTCGGATTTGTGGCGAGTTTGGGTGCGCAGCAAGAAAATCTTTTGAGACGTACTTAACGGTACGTTGAAAAAGTTTTCGATGCTGCAAGCCCAAAATCGACCAAATGCGAGCGTTCTCCTATAACGGGCTGTAGCGCAGTTGGTAGCGCGCTTCGTTCGGGACGAAGAGGTCGTGGGTTCGAATCCCGCCAGCCCGACCAATATAGGACTTCCTCATTTGGCCTCTTTTCGACTCACTGCGTCGGAAAGTCGTTCAACGTACCGTTAAGTACGTCTCACGACATTTCCTCCTGGTTCATCGAAAATAGCCTCAAATGAGAAAGTCCTACAAATCACTCTTCTGAGTGATTTTTTGTTTCTTCCCTGTCCTGCTATCATCCTTCCATGCAATTCAATGATTCAGAACATTTTAACACCATCATCATTGGCGGAGGGGCTTCTGGGCTTATGGCTGCGGCAACGGCTGGGGCACGAGGAAGACGAGTACTTATCATCGAGAAGAACCCTGAATGTGGGAGAAAGCTTTCCATCTCCGGTGGCGGACGGTGCAATATTACGAATGCGGAGTTTGATCAACATCTGTTTGCTGATCATTACGGTGATGCGAAAAAATTCCTTTTGTCCGCCTTTTCTCAATTCGGCGTGCAGGAAACCTTTGAATACTTTAATTCTCGAGGACTAGCATTCGTCATCGAAGATCGAAAACGGGCGTTCCCTATCACACACTCGGCGCCTGATGTTACAAGATTGCTCCTCGAGGAATGTCGGAAATACGGTGTCACCATCAAAACATCCTGCGCAGTGCAAAGCATCGAATCTTCCAACGGTCACATCGATTCAATCGTAACCACCCAAGGATCGTTCACTGCCGATACATATATCCTTGCAACCGGCGGGGCATCGCACCCGGAAACCGGGTCAACTGGTGATGGATTCCGATGGCTTAAACGCCTTGGTCACACCGTCGTCACCCCAACGCCATCCCTTGTGCCCCTCGCCGTTCGTGAACGGTGGGTCACGAATCTCCAAGGAATTACCGTGAAAGACGTAAAAATCTCATTCACCGTCGATGGAAGAAAAACGTTTAATACAAAGGGATCGATTCTCTTCACACATTTCGGGATATCTGGACCAACCGTGTTGCACTGCGCCAAGGGCGTCGCTGATCTCTTACCCGAAGGCGAAGTCACAGCACATCTCGATCTCTTCCCCACGCTCGACGAAGGAACACTCAATCGACATCTCGTTGAACGATTCGACGCTCACAAAAATACGATGGTGAAAAATGTGTTCGCCGGAATGCTGCTTACGGGAATTGTGGATCGATCGTTGACGGTCGCCGGAATCGATCCGAACACGCAAGTCAACAGCGTTACCAAAGAACAACGGTCACGTCTGACCAAAGCGCTTAAGGATCTTTCATTCCCCATCGACGGCTTGCTTGGCATGGACAAAGCCATCATTGCCGACGGCGGCGTGCCCCTTTCCGAGGTTTCGATGCAAACCATGCGCAGCAAAGTTGTCGACAATCTCCACATCACCGGTGACCTTTTCCACATTGTCCGCCCCTCCGGCGGCTATTCCCTCCAACTCTGCTGGACCACCGGGTTCATTGCGGGAAATTCGGTGTAATACCTATCTCTCCACCACGACATCTCTCTGCGTGATACCATTTCCTCATATTCCTTCGTGCTATGCCCGATTCAAAAGTCTGTATCAACGCCCAAGAATCATTTCGAGAAATCCGTTCCTTACAACAGGCTTTCGAAACCGCCTACGATCGTGCCATCTCCTTAAATACTCCGCAAACGATCGAGGAAGCCCAAAAACTCAAGCACAATCTCGAAACAAAGATCGCGGCACTACAAAACGTCATCGCCGTTGAATTCGCCGAGCAACTGTTCGATCTGAGACGTCAGTACGAATCTCAAACAGCTCTTCTTCTCAAAGCCGGTCTCGTGAAAAGGAAGGAATCACGTCCAGGAATCGAAACCGACATCTTGGTCATGACCGGAATCGATAACAAGGAGTATCCCATCCCCTCCTACGAAGCCATCGTGTCTCGCATTGCTGAGCAGAGAACGCTCCTCGAAAAAAAGGGCGATCAAGGGTTTACCAAACTCATCCTCGTGCCTTTTGGTATGAGACTCGATTCAATGATTGAGAGGTTTAGGGAATATCTCTTGGCATATAAGAAAACCTACGACAAGGCGCGTGAAAACGAAACGCCGCCCAAGATCTTTCATCTCGACGAAAGTGATCCTATTGCCGTGTGGAAATATCACCAAGCGGACATCAACGGCACCATGACCTACGACCCCGTCTCTTTCGGGGAGAAGTATGTCGGCACCACAAAAGACGGGATTCTTGAATGGCAGCGGGCGGATGAAGATCCGATGATCGGATGGCGCGTTCTTTTGCTTCAAAAGGGAGAAAATGGGAAAGGAATCAGACAGATCCCAAGAGAGAATAACGGTCTGATCGATGGAAAACGCTATCAACGGCACGATATTGAAGCCGGAAAATCTCCCACAGCATATCTCGAGGATCGACAATGTGCATTAGGAGACCCGCACTCCCCGTATGACGGCTAGTTCGATGTCACTCTCGAAGCGTGGTTCGTGATGTTTATAACGCATCTTGAAGAAACAGGGGAGATGATGGATAGCAATCAGAGCGGCGCGGAAACCCTTCCTTATCTGACCGGCGCATACTTCGCCGCTTCCAATAGTGTTCCAATAATCTATTGGCGAGAAGACATTAGCCAGATATGGATGGATAGAGTCAGGATGAGGACGAGGACACCGGACATCGGCGTCCATTCCGCAGTAAGAGTGTAGATTTTGGCGAGAAATTGCCGATTTTCCCCTTTTCTGCTATTCTTAGGCTTGCTTTTATCCGTCCGAAATATTTGGACGTGACCAGATTTCTGTAGGTGCAGCTGCTGACCAACGGGAATCGAGCAAATCGGGACTTCCTCATTTGGTCTCTTTTCAACTCAGATCATCGGAAACTTCCTCAACGTACCGTGAAGTACGTCTCACGAATTTCCCTCGATCTTCATCGAAACTAGCCTAAAATGAGAAAGCCCCGTTATACAAGGACAATCTTTGATTGCTCCTCTCGTCGATGCGCCACTTTAAGGGAGTTTCGACCCTAACAGAACCCACATGACCGACACAGAAACGGCCGCAAAAAACGGCTTTGAAGGACTTGGTATTGCGCCAACGCTCCTTTCTATTCTTGCTAAACACAGCTACTCAACGCCAACACCAATTCAGCATCAATCTATTCCCGTCGCCATTGCCGGGAACGATGTGATCGGTATTGCGCAAACCGGAACGGGAAAAACTCTCGCCTTCGGCATTCCAATGATCCAACGCCTTGCCCAGTTTAAGGGACGCGGCTTGGTTATTTTGCCAACACGCGAACTTGCATTGCAGGTGGACGAGAATCTCAAAAAGCTTGGAACAGGCATTGGTATGAAAACCGCTGTTCTCATCGGTGGCGCATCCATGCACCTACAAAAGAAGGCATTACAGACCAAGCCGCACGTCATTATCGCGACGCCGGGACGTCTCATCGACCACTTGGAACAGAAAACCATCAAGCTCGATGACGTGAAAATTCTCGTCCTCGACGAAGCAGATCGCATGCTCGACATGGGTTTTGCCCCACAGATTGCACGCATTTTGACGACAGTGCCGAAAGACCGTCAAACCATGCTGTTCTCTGCAACCATGCCACTCGAGATTGTTCGTATCGCGAACACGGCGATGCGTTCACCGGTTCGCGTGGAAGTTGCCCCACAAGGCACACTTGCAGAACGGGTTGAACAAGAGCTCATCTTTATTCCCAAGCACGACAAAGAACGCATGCTCGAGCTTCTTTTAAAGGAGATCGAAGGCACTGTTCTCGTCTTTTCCCGCACCAAGCACGGCGCAAAAAAGATCGCCCGTGCTGTCCAGGTAATGGGCTACACCGTTGACGAGCTCCACTCAAACCGATCGTTAGCGCAGCGCCGTGGTGCACTCGAAGGATTCAAAAGCGGAAAATATCGCGTACTCGTTGCGACAGATATTGCCGCTCGAGGCATCGATGTGAAGGGCATTGCCCTCGTCGTCAACTACGATCTTCCGGATAATCCAGACGACTACGTGCATCGCATTGGTCGAACGGGCAGAGCAGGAATGGCAGGAAAGGCTGTTTCATTCGCAACGCCAGATCAACGTGGAGATGTTAAAGGCATCGAGCGCGTGATTCGTGGACTTATTCCATTGAAATCCGTACCAAAGAACCTTCCAGCGCATCGCAATTTGCCACCCATGGAGCGCGACAACGATGCCCATGCTCGTGGCAATCGCCGTCCTTCCGTGTACGGCGCAGCGCCAGCAGTAGCACCACGATACGGTGCAGCGCCACAATACGGTGCAGCTCCTCAAAAGGCGTATGAAAAGCAGTATCACGCCCGAAGCAGCGCACCAATTCCCCACGGTCAGCACCGGGCAAAGCGATACGACATCAGTACGCCATCAGCAGCCCCATCAGCACCTGCTCCGATGACCTACGCCGCTCCCGCAGCAAATCAGTTTGCTCCGTCGGCACCCCGAAAGTTCCGAAAGTAAATCAGTCACAAAAACGCAGCTCAGACATGAGCTGCGTTTTGTATTGTACAGAAAGAGAAGTGCGGATTTTTCCAGTTGAGTCGAGTTTGGGTGCGCATCGAGGAAATCTCGCGAGACGTACTTAACGGTACGTTGAGCGAGTTTCCGATGATGCAAACCCAAAATCGGCCAACTGGGAAATCCGTTTATTTTGCTTTAGCGATTGCCTCATCAATCATCTTCTTCATGCTCGCATAAGGAACAGCGCCCGAAACCAACGTTCCGTTAATATACGTCGCCGGGGTTCCGCTTACACCAGCGGTTTTACCCGATGCTGTTTGGGCATCCACGACGCTTTGATACTTTGCGCTACTTACACACTCACTAAATTTCTTCGTATCCAGCTTCAAATCCGATGCCGTCTTGTTCACGTACGCTGTTGCTGTTGCCGCATCGCTAGAAAGGTTTGCGGTTTGGCCAGCGTACATAGCATCGGCAAACTCCCAGAACTTCCCTTGTTCAGCTGCACATTCGCTTGCTAACGCCACAGGAACAGCGTTCGCATGGAAGGAAAGTGGGAAATGACGATACACCCAGGCAACATCGTTGCCATAGTCCTTCATAACTTGCTGCATGGTTGGATCATGCTTCGCGCAGTATGGGCATTGAAAATCTGAATATTCTACCATCACCACCTTTGCTTTTTTGATGTCGCCACGAATGTGATCCTTCTCTGTGACCGGATCAAGCTTGCCCGATGGAGCTGCTGCCGCTGCTGCAGCCGCCGCAGGAGCTGCAGCAACATTCGTGTCAGCCTTCGCGAGCACCGTTCCGCTTGAAATCACCGAAAAGTTATTCAACAGCAGAATCATCGCCATGCCGCTTACCACTCCAAACGTAAACATGGTGCGAGGATTACCGTCCAGGAATCCTGGATTCGAAGCAGGTGCGGAAGCAATTGGCGTAGAGCCAGGAACATTATTCATTTCATCAGACATACCTTTTAAATTACCGTTCGGCACAATTTTAACAGTTTAGCCTTTTTTTAGCCTTTTTCTTATCCACATCATGAGCCCGATCCCAAAAACAAAGAGTCCTATTGAAAAATACTGCCCCGGCGTAAAGCTAAAATACCGTACGTCGATCACCCGTAAGAAATCGAGAAAGAATCGTGTTACCCCATACCACATCGCAAAAACAGCAAGATAGATACCGATCGGCTGCTTCCTGCGCGATAGCCAAAGGAAAAGTATCGCAAGAACCAAGGCATTGATCGATTCGTATAATCCAAGGTCGTGACGGGTAACGCCGTCGGGGTATTGCACCCCAAGAATAAAATCCGTTGCCGTCCCTGGATGATCGTGAATCAAAAAGCACCCAATTCTCCCAATCCACATTCCAAACGGTAACCCAAATGCAATCACATCGGCATATTGAAAGACATCGACGTGCCGACGACGCAGATACAAAATACCGACGATCGATGCAAGGATCATGCCCCCATACACCGAAAGCCCACCCTTCCAAATCTCGAAAACCTCGATCGGATTCCCTAAATAATACGCAGGATCATAAAAAAGCACATGCCCAATTCTCCCCCCAACCATCCCCGCCAGCGCCAACCACATCGTTGCATCGATGATGACCCCCGGATCACTCCCCCGCCGCTTTGCCAACCAACACGCCATCGCCGAACCAGCGATAAATCCAAGAGCCACGAAAAATCCCCAGGCGTGAAGGGTGATGGGACCGAGGGCAAAAGTTGTCAAAGAGAAGTATGGAATCATATTTTGACGAGAAGCGAACTGGGACAGAGATTCTTCACATTCCCCCTCCTCCCCCTAACCCCTCCATCCCACTTCGCTAAAGCTTCGTGGGGACAGGTAAATGGAGGGGAGTTCACGATCAAGATTCATTACCGAGTACCCTCCCCCTGCCACCTGTCCCTCGAAGCTCGAAGAGCGAAGTGGGAAGGGGGAAGGGGGAGTAAGGAGGGGGTGGAAGCCGGCTTGCCCTCCAAAGCTGGTAATCCAGCGAAGGAGGGAGAGGGGGCTTTCGTCATAGCGCCCCCAGGACTACCAACGCCTTCTTAAACTCCCCAATCGCCCAAAACGCTGTCGAATTCTTCACTTTCGATCCTGCTTCGTGGACGAGGGTGTTGCGGAGGGATCGCGCACGGAAGGTGGGCTCCAGTTGACGATACATCTTGCTCGCCGAATTTAATCGCTCTCCCGTGGTTTCCCCAGAAAAGTTGCGCGTTTTCAATGCCAAATCCAGCACCGCATCCGCCTGAATAATCGCCATGCGCAAACTAATCTCGTCCCCCCGATTCACCAAATCCTCCACCGCCTTCCAATGCCGCGCAACATCATTCCGCTTATCCCCGAACCTCCATCGCCGCACGGCTCTGCGAAGCAAGACAGTAACAATGAGTAAAACCACAAAACCGACGGCACCGAATGCTACAGACGGCAATGCCTCTGACACAATCGATACAACGTCGGTTTTCATATTTACACCCCTTTCCGAAGAGTCTCGAATGCTAATGCAACATCAAGCACCTTCTGATCATCAAAATTCTTTCCCAAAATCTGCAACCCCACCGGCAATCCATGTGCCGTGCCGCAGGGAACGGAGATGCCTGGGATACCGAGAATATTCGCAGAAACGGTAAAGACGTCCGCGAGGTACATAGAAACTGGATCGTCCATTTTCTCTCCAATTCCCCATGCCACGACTGGTGATACTGGGCCAACAATAACGTCGACGGCGGCAAGGGCAGCATCAAATTCTATCTTCATCGCCGCACGAACCGCGATCGCTTTCTTATAAAACGCATCGTAATACCCAGCGGAAAGAATAAACGTCCCGAGCATGATACGTCGTTTTGCTTCTGCACCAAGTCCAGCACCACGGGCTGATCGGTAACTTTCCTCGATTACTCCTTCACCTCGATTCCCGTACCGCATTCCATCGAATCGCGCCAAATTACTGCTCGCTTCTGCTGGCTGAATAATATAAAAGGCTGGTAATGCGTACGGCGCAAGCGGCAAGGACATATTCACAATCTCTGCTCCACCTTTTTTGAGCACATCGATCGCCTCGTGGATTCGTGCCGCAACCTCTTCGTCCATGCCATCAATGAAATACTCCTTTGGCACACCGATCCGAATCGTAGAGAGATCGAGAACCTTCCCCCCATTTATGGGGGGATCGAGGGGGGCGAGCACCACCGATGTCGCATCCTTCACATCCTTGCCCTCGATGATCGAAAGCACCAATGCCACATCTTCAACCGTGGTCGCGATCGGTCCGATCTGATCAAGACTCGAACCGTCAGCGATTAAGCCATAACGCGAAACTCTTCCATACGTCGGCTTCATTCCAACCACACCACACAGCGACGCTGGCTGACGGATTGATCCACCGGTATCTGATCCGAGCGCAGCAGGGATCATTCCCGCAGCAACCGCAGCCGTTGAACCACCCGATGTCCCCCCTGGAACTTTCGATGTGTCATGCGGATTTTTCGTCACATGGAATGCCGACGATTCCGTTGACGATCCAAACGCAAACTCATCCATGTTCGTGCGCCCGATGATGATGGCACCAGCATCCTGAAGCTTCTTTACCACAGTCGCCGTGTAACTCGCCTCATAATTCTGAAGCATCTTTGACCCGGCGCTTGCGATATGACCCATGACGAGCATGTTGTCTTTAAGTGCAATCGGAACGCCGGCAAGCGGTAAATCCGTCTCGCCAGACGCATGGCGTGCATCGACGTCTTTTGCTGCTGCGCGTGCGTCATCGGAGAATACTTCAAGAAATGCGCCGATCTCGCCATCTTTTTCATCGATACGTCGCAACGCTTCATCAATGATCGCTGCTGCTGAGGTTGATCCTGCGTTCACAGAATCCCTGATTGATTTTACCGTCCAGTTAGTTGTCATAGATTACGCGGCAAAAACTCCAGGAACTTCCATTGCTCCGCCGACCTGCCTTGGAAACGCCGCAACAACGGCATCGAGTTCATCGACGGTTGATGTAACAACATCCTCGCGTAACACATTCACGGCATCCGTCAGGTACGCCTTTGCATCGACATTCGATGTATCTACCTCCTGAAGTTTGCTGATGTATTCCAAAATATCCGGTAATTGACGCTGAAGCATCGCCTTTTCCTCATCGGTTAACTGCAACTTGGCTAACATGGCTAAACGATCAATATCAATGGTCATACATCCCGAATCATAGCCAAAAACTCGGCTTCAGACAACACGGGAACACCCAATTTCTGCGCATCCGCAAGCTTAGAACCCGCCGCTTCTCCTGCCACCACATACGACGTTTTCTTGCTCACACTCCCAGAAACTCCCCCGCCAAGCAGGCGAATGCGCTCCTTCGCCTCATCTCTTCCCATTGCTTCCATGGCTCCCGTCAACACAAACGTCTTGCCATCGAGCACACGTTTCACCGCTTTTGCTGATTCGATCACAACCCCAACGCTCCGATATGCCGCAAGAACACTCTTGCCGTATTCGGTCTGGAAAAATTCAACGATACTCCGTGCAACGATTTCCCCGACATCTGGCACATTCATGAGATCAATCATCGACGCAGCCACCAGTGCATCGATCGATCCAAATGCCAATGAAAGCGCAAACGCCGTTTCTGCGCCCACGTGACGAATGCCGAGCGCAATGATAAATTGATCGAGGTTAATCGTCTTCCTGCGCGCGATCTCTTCGATAAGTTTCTTCGCCGAGACATCGCCGAAGCCTTCAAGATCCTTCAGATCGTCGATCGTGAGCGCGAAGAGATCCGGTGGAATACGGATGATCTGTGCGTTGAACAGCTTTTCGATGACTTTATCGCCGAGTCCGTCAATAGCGAATGCGCGTGCGGCGTGAAGAAGATGCTCGCGTTCAATAGCGAAACATTGGGGATTCGAACAGACGAGTGCAACCTCGCCAGATCTGCGAATCACATCGGCACCGCACATCGGGCACTTCGTTGGAACATCGATGCTCTTCTCTTTTCCTGTTCGCAACTGATCGAGCACCTTCGTAATCTTTGGAATAATATCGCCAGCCTTAGTGAGAATCACCGTATCGCCGATTTTCAAACCCAGCCTCTCAATCTCATCGGCGTTGTGTAATGTGGCGTGAGTAACGGTTGTGCCAGCGATGAAGGTTGCCTTTACCGTTGCCACCGGAGTGAGCGCACCCGTTCGCCCTACAAACCAATCTACGGATAATACCGTAGTGGTCGACTCTTCTGGCGGAAACTTCCATGCCACAATCCCCCGAGGCGTTTTGCCCACCACGCCTAATCGTGCAAATGATCGCGTATCGTTCACACGAATAACAACGCCATCGATCCAGAAATCGAGCGCTTCACGATCGGAACCGAGGCGATCGAAGAATGTGCGAACGTCATCGAGGGTACGGCAATGCTGCCCCGGCGGCGTGACGAATCCAAGCTGCTTCAGCGTTGCGATTCCTTCGTTCTGCGTCTGAACCTCGATTCCCTCCTGTAAACGCCATGCAAAAAAAGCGAGCGGACGGCTTGCAGCAATCGATGGATCGAGTTGACGAATGCTCCCCGCAGAAACGTTTCGAGGATTCGCAAACGGCTCTAAGCCTTGAGACTCTTGTGATCGATTCAGCTCCGCGAAACCGGATTTGGGCATGTAGACTTCGCCGCGGATTTCGACCCGATTCGTGAGCCCCCCTCGATCCCCCACCCCCTCCGACTCCCCCTTCGTAAGGGGGAGAGGTCGCAGTCTCAACGGAATCGATTCGATGGTACGGATGTTCTGGGTGACGTCTTCGCCGATGGCACCATCGCCACGGGTGGCTGCGGAAACCAGCACGCCATTCTCGTACACCAAAGAAATCGCCAACCCATCTACCTTTACCATTGCGTAATAGTCGAGAACGTCATCACCCCCAACCTTCTTTACCCGATTCTCCCATTCTTGCAGCTCATCAAACGAAAACACATCTTCGATTGAAAGCATCGGCGACGCATGGGTAATCTTCGAAAACTTCTCCAGCGCCACCCCCGCCACCCGCTGCGTCGGCGAATCCGCTGTAATCAGATCAGGATACTCGTCTTCAAGCCCCTTCAACTCATGTTTCAACGCATCCAACGCCGCCTCCGAAATCTCCAAAGCATCCAACACATGATACTGATACCTGTACTCATCAATCACCATCCTCAACTTCGCCACCCGCTCCCTTGCCTCAGCATTCGTCATACAGGGGTATGGTATCACCCCTTTCTCTTCTTTCCCGAATTCTTCATACTGACGCGCAGGTTTTTGAGAATAATCTTTCGCGAAATCGCTATCGCCTGATACGAAACGCCGTCCAATTCTTCCCCAATCTCGGCATCGGTTTTATGTTCGAAATAATACCGTTGAATAATACATCGCTGCCGATCATTCAATATCTTCATCGCCTCACGCAGCTTTCCGAGATCCTCCTGATGCATCGCGCAATCATCTGGTGAAGGAAAATCTGCATTCGCCTCAGAAAGATGGGTGTCCAATACATTCACCGTATCGCCATCGGCATGAAAAGATTCAACGGAAGAAACATGAGGCGCCGATCGAAAATGCTTGATCATCTCAGTAGTCATCCCAGTACGTGATCGTAAATCATCGTCAGAAATTCTTGCACCATGATGTGCGTGAGCATATGCTTCGCTTTCTTGGCGAAGATTATCAAATGCATAAATGCCCTCCGGCGAAATATGAATACCGGAAAACCGTCGCACATCAATCTCGGTATGCATTTTTCTAGAAATTGTCCATCGAAAATACGGCATAAGGTCTTCGCTCTTTTTCAGATCTACAGTACGAAATGCATTCAACAGTGCAATATTTCCAACAGAAAAAAGATCGTCAAACGGAACCTGAGTTTTTCTACTCCATTTCACCGCAAGCCTCCGAACCATGGGGATATAAATTTTTACCAATGCCTCCCGGGCACAATCTTTTGCACGCTTTCCTTCTTCCGTTTTTACATCAGCACTCTGAAAAAGGATAATATATTCCTTTGCTCTCACATTCGCTTCCTGTTCCGCCGTCACCGGCCTCGCACCAAACCCACGTTCTTGAAAAGTCATATGTTTCAGCTCTTTTTCTCTTTGACCATCTGCCGCAACGCATCCACTGCATTTGCACGCCGAGTCTCAATAGCACTTTCTGAAACACCCCTTTTCCGAGCAATCTGCTGGATTGTAAGCCGTGGGTAATCAAGATAATGCAACCAGATAACATCCTGCTGCAGCCGTTTCAACTTGGGAATCATAGTCCTGAGTATCCGTTCTGGATCGTGTTCTTCTTGCGGTACCCCTTTAAAAACCTCTTGAAATAACGTCCGATACCCGGCCTGTAACGCCGCTTCAACAAGCGCATCCTGCGCCTCCTGATATGAAGCATTCGATACTTTTACGCCCATAGCCTTTAATACTTCTGCCTCCTTACGACATCGTTCTCTCTCGTCTTCAAACCGGGTAAAAAATGAACGTATTTTATGTAAGGCACCTTGCACAATCTGCTGAACACGTTCTCGAGAAAGACTGTAGGACATTGCAATATCACCCTTTAATTCATCTCCAAGAATATTTCGCTGCACCATATCACCTTCCCGATCCTCTAATGCTACAGAAAAAGCTCTTTTAAAATCTATAGCTTCATCGACGGGGTAACGTTGGTCATACACTGCATAAGGTAAATTCCGCGCCTCATCATCTGGATCTTCTTCCCCTATTGCTGCAGCAAGCGGGAGTCGATCAATAGGAAAAGTTCGAGGAATATGCCTTGCATGATCAAATTGTGCACGCGTCATTCCTGTACGATCCTGAAAACTCTTATTCCATTCCGCAGGCTCTAAAAGCCTTCCAGTTTTTCTCGCATCCCGCTTTTCAATGTCACGAATGTTTCGAGCGTGCTGAAATCGACCAATTCCAGTGTCGGTCATACCACCACCGTATTCACCCTCAACTTTTCTCAGTAAACGGTAATCAACGCTCCGTCCAATATATGAACTCAATTTCAGATCAATTGCTTTTTTAAGGTCAATAGTTTTCATCACGTCATACAAGCTCTCTACGCCCATATTCACCAGATCAGCTAAAGGAATCCGTGTAGTATTTGTATACTTGCGAGCAATCGTGCGGATCAATGGTAAATACCCAAGAACAAATTCCTGCTCCACTTCGTTCTTCTTTAGGCTTTTTAGCGTTTGATTTTCTGGAGCTTGAAATATCTCCACAAGTTGACGAGCTCTTAATTCGGAAATCCTCTCAAGAGGATCAATATCCTCCTTAACATGCTTCGCCGAACGTTGACCGCTCTCATGCCGATCTGCCGCTTCAGGCGCTTTGAATGGACGATATATTTCAGAGTCTGAACTCATACAAGAAATAATGGGATACTCTATTATCCGAGTAACGCGAGATACCACTCAATCACCGCATGGCCGAAGAAGAGGGAGATGAAGGTGCCGGCAACCATGAAGGTGCCGAAGGGGACGTGGCTGCGGAGGCTGCGGCGACGGTAGAGAATGAGGTAGATGCCGATAAGGGCGCCAAGGGCATAGGCGACGAAAAGGGCGAAGATGCCAAGCTCTGGGCCAAGCAAAAATCCCATCACCATTGCCATGCGAATGTCTCCCCCACCAACCCATGTGCCACGAGAAACAAGATATTGAATTGCGAAAAATGCGCCAAGAAGAAACCCGCCAAACAGCATCACCAGCGGATCCATACCCAGGACCGCATTCAAAGAAAGCGCAATAACCATGGCGGGAACAGAAAGCCGGTCTGGGATAATGCTGGAACGATAATCGAACATGAAGATAGGAAGCAGGAGCATGGCTATGGCAGCATTTCGTACAAATAATCCAATCGTGTCACCAATATCGCGCGCGAAATATGGCACACCAACGCCTTGCCCAACAATCTGATACGCAAACCCCATAAACAACAGCATCATCACAATCTCGAGTGCAGGATACTGCCACGGAATAACGCTTTTACACGCACGACACTTTGCCTGAAGCACCACGTAACTCACCAGCGGAAAATGATCCTTGGCATGCATCGGCGTTGCACACGTCACACATTTGCGCCGCCCTGCGGTAAATTCCAATCCATCTGGGGTGCGCAGCCAGAAAATATTCACAAATGCTCCACATATCAAGCCGAGAACCCCGGCGCATGCAATACTCCAAAAAATCGACATACGAATTACAAGCTAGAGCACACGCCTGCCACAAAACCATTTTCACGCAAACAGTTCGCGCCCTTTGCTACACCAAGAAGCGCATTCCCGCCTTCGAGCTCAAACTGAATGCGATACGCATCTGGGCTTCCGCTATAACAATACACATTATTCACATCAACGCAGGAAACACGTTCATGCAGCCCGGCACTCGGCGGAACCGGCACAACAGAAAGGTATGGGGTAGCACTTGCCGCAGAACATGGGGCAACAAACCCGTCGGCAGACAAACATGCCGTAAGTGCCTGACCAAGTGCAACAGCATCGGCAGCGATGGGATATGAACTATGCTGTTGAAAATACATCTCAAGCGCCATTTGCACTTCGCGCACATGCGCAAGCCGCACGGTGTCGCGTGTATGGCTACGTGCAGAAAGCACGGCATACCCAGACACTAAACCAATACCACCAATCACCAGTGCCATAATGAACAGTTCAGTGGTTCGGGTCATATGGAAAGAAGAAGATGAATACGCTCCGCAATGGCACGAGGAGCGTGATGTGCTGTAAGTATAATATCATTAATCCCTGCGGCATGCAGTGCTGCAATATCGTGGGGTGTTGTATGGGCACACAGCGCAACAATGGAAAGAGCTTTTGTCACAGGCTGCGTATGAAGATCGTGCACGTGTTTCACAAGAGAAGGCGTAATGCCCTCTGCGTGAAGATCAATCACCAGCACCTGTGCGTGCACCGTAAGCGCACGGCGCAAAAACTCTGCAATATTCGGCACCACCACCACCTTTGCAAAACGCTTGCAATGACGTTCATACAATCCAACGAATGCCGAATGAGTCGTCACCACAACAATGGTGGGCATTGGGGTAGGCATAGCTCCTATCGCTCCTTTTCTGGCACCACACGCATCGCAAGCCCAATAGCAACCGCAAAACGGCTTCCCACTTCGTCCAGCACCGCACGGGCTGCTGGCGGCGTGGCAACACGTGCCCATGGGTCGCCAACGTACACATTCATATTCAACGCTTCCGTCATTGCCTGATCAATCCCGGCAAGTGCCGCAGAACCGCCGGTAAGAATGACTTTCTCAATGGCCTTTGGATGCTGAATATTTTCTTGCAGATTCAAATCGGACGCGTATTTCACCTCGTGCAACAACGGCTTCATCGCAGTAAGAACAAGGGGAGACATCGGGGCAGCGCTCCCGAATGCAAGATCTTTTTTCATGGATTCTGCCTCACTCACACTCATCCCCATCGCTGCAACAATCGCCTGAGTAACCACACCGCCACCAGATTTAATTCCCCGTGTTAAATACGGCACCCCACACTCTGCAATACAGATATTCGTTCTTTCGCCGCCGATGTCGACAATCATTGTTTTTGCCGTATCTTTCCCGATCAACGATCGCATCAACGCGAACACTTCAGTTTCCAAAGAGACTAATTCAACTTTTGCTGCAGTAAAAACGGCAAGATACTTTTCGACCAATGCCTTCGGCGCAGCAGTGACTTGCACCCGCACCGTCTTTACCTTCTGTTCCGATGTATCTCCTTCTTTTGGTAAAAAGTCCTTGTCGATGATATGGGAATCGATAATCATCTCCGCAACAGGCAACGGCAATACCTTCCCTGCCTGCGCTTCCACGGCAGCACGAATATCTTCCTTTGCCGACTTTGGTGCAGGAATACTAATAATGGCATGAAACACACTTTGCGCCGGCAACGATGCCACTGCCTTCACCGCCTTCATTCCGCTTGCTTTGATAATAGAACGAAGAATGCTCGCGATCTTCTTTGGGTCATCCAGAGAAAGAACATCAGCATTTCCCTCCACGGGAATGCTGGCATATCCATACGTCACCAATCGTACACGCCCACCATCTGGCACAAGCTCCACCACCTTCATTGCCGTGGTTCCAATATCTACTCCGAGTAAAGCATCGGAAATTTTTTCTTTTGTTGTTCCAAACATATACGAGAAGTATAACACGATGATAAAAGAGTACTCATCGAAAAAAGCACGGCTCATGTGAGCCGTGCTTTTGTGAGAAAACTATTTTGAATTGAGTGCGTTGCGCGTTTCCATGCTATCACGATCAACGGTTACTTCATTGGATGCTGCAATGTCTGCACCAACGGTGAACCGTGTCCATGCCGTTGCTGGAACGTCGATCACGTAATCTGCCCATGCATTACCGAAGAGTTCCTTTGCAACATCTTCAGAGGTAATCCATCGCAGCTCGTTATCTGCACCAAGCACATACACCTTGCTCACCGACTGCACTTTGATGAGCACACTTCCAGCCTTTGGCATCATTGGCGCACCAATCATGTAGTTGGACAAGTACTCGTCTGAAGTATTGATCACACTCTCGAAGTTATCAGCGTAGGTAAAGAAGGTTTGGCTATCCAAGAATGGACGACGTGTTCCATCTGTACCAACGTAGTACACCGTGCTCCACGATTCACCCTTGAAGAATGTTCCTTCTGGAAGAAGCGTGGTGGACGTTGCACTGGTATCTGTATCTTCAGCGTCAGATGATTCATCACTGGAATCGTCGGATTCATCAGAAGATGTGTCAGAAGAGTCTTCAGTGCCAGTGATGCTGAATGCATCGGACGTATCTGTGGCAAGCACCGTGACCAAATCCGTTCCCTGTGCACGAAGCGTAACGCTCTGCTCCGTAACATCTGGAGCGGTCCAGGTATACACACCGTCATTATTCGTTCCCGTTGCAATGGTGGTGTATGTCACGCCACCGTCCGTAGAGTATGCCAGGTTCACAGCAGCGATCGTTCCCGTACCAGACGTTTCCCATCGCACAGGAACTTCATCACCCACCTCATACGCAGCAGTTGCTACCGGTGAAGAAATGTTGATCGCATACGTACGAGCCGTCGATCCACCTCCGCCTCCGCTGCTTGATGAGCTTGATGATGCCACCGTGAAGCTAATTGCCGATGTTCCCGTTTCAAGGAATCGGTTAAAGGCATTTCCTGTGGAGTCTGGAGCAGTAGCAATAGTGAACGTATTGCTTCCAGAAATTTTTGTTCCCGTGATCGCAACGGTTTCAGAAGAAAGGCTACCGTTCGTGAGCGTTACTCCACCAGAAATGCTGTGTGTTAATGATGCAACAGGCTCAGAGAACACCATGCTCATTGTTGATGTTCGTAACACACCCGCTGCGTTATTCGCTGGAGTGGATGACGCGACGACTGGCGCAGCAGCATCAGTAAAGGCTGGGCTTCCAGTAGATGCCGTTGATGTCAACGATACGCTCACCGCCGTGTTTGCTGATGCATCTTGCACATCTGTTCCTGCGGTATATGCAAGAGTCAAATCACCAACGTTTGTTTTCACGGTTGCTGTTGTAAAGTTGTAGTTACATGCTGTTGCTGCAGCAAGACCGCTGTTACAAAGTACAGAACCCTCCACAATGGTTGAGAAGTTTGCCGCTGAACTCAGCGCCCATGTTCCACTCGCATTCGCTGCCGCAGCAAGAGTCTCAGAGTAAAGAACGATAACCTTATCCAGCTTTCCATCATTACTCGTTGCGTCGTAGAACGTCGCAGTGATTGGCACTGGCTTTGCACCGTCAGTCACCGTAAGCGATCCACTCGTCGGCACGTCATTTCCCGCACCATCCTCCAAACCATTGCCCGGCTGATTGTAGTTCAAGACTGGAGCCGTTGCACCACCGGTAAGGTTTGTAGCACCAACGGTAGCCAATGTGATCGTAAAGGTTGATGTTCCGTTCGTTGCACAAGAATCGCTAGCGTTCTTCGCAATCGTAACCGTTCCAGCAGTGGTAATGGTCATACCAGCAGTACCGGAGTATGCCGTACACACCAATCCCGTATCTGTTGATGTGACATACCGCACTGCATCCACGGTTCCGTTTCCATTCGTATCAAGATATGAAGCACTCAAAATGACCGGAGCAGCACCATCGCCTTCTACAATATCTGCATTCGCGATGGAACCGTCCGTTGCAGTATCGAGAAGGTTTCCAACAAGATCGGTAATCAATGTCGTCACCGGAGTATAGGTAAATTGCGCCGCTGATGCAGAAGTGTCCTGCGAAAGAGTATCAGCGGTAAGGCTAAAGACTGTCGTCGCATCATTCGCTGTTCCTGTTGCGAATGTACCCGTATTGCTTCCGCCGCCGAGCAACGCTTCGCCATTGGTGATATTGCTATCACGAACAGAGCTGTTAAACACAATCGTAGCTCGGTCAACGCGACCATCGACATCATTGTCTGCCAATGTCACCGAAGTAATCGTTGGCTTCGTGAGATCCCAAGTGGTCGATGAAGCTGTTGGTGCTGCTGAAGTATTCACTGTAAGCGGCGTAGGCGTTGCGGCATCAACAAGTACTGCACTCCCAACCGGCGTAAAGACACCCGACGGTTCAGTAGTTGATACGGATGTAAAATTTCCACCCGCCTGATCGGCGAAATCAATAGTGATAATTGTTGTTCCGTTTCCGGCAACAGTATTCTTTGTTGTTGCAACTGCGGCATTTCCCACCGTAGCGAAACTTCCAAATCCAGCAACAGTCCCAGCGGTCGTCATGTCACCTTTCGTTGTAGTACTTGCACCATTTGTAATGGTCATTGCCTCCGAATATGTAAATGTCATTCGGTTACGGCTACTTACTGTTGCGAGTACTGCACTGACGAGAATTGGAGAAGCACCGTCGGTCTCTGTAATATCTCCATCAACGATCGAACCGTCAGTCGTCGTATCAAGACGGTTACCGACTAAGTCGGTAATACGCGTTGCAACTGGGGAGTAGGTAAACTGTGCAGCTGTCGCAGAGGTATCCACCGCAAGAGTATCAGCGGTAAGGTTAAATACTGTCGTTGCGTCGTTCGCAGTTCCAGTGGTGAATGTACCAGTATTGCTTCCGCCACCGAGTAATGCTTCACCATTCGTGATATTGCTATCACGCATTGCACTATTAAAGACGATCGTTGCTTGATCAACCTTACCGTTATTTCCTGAAACATCTGCCAATGTTACCGATGTGATGGTTGGCTTCGTCAAGTCCCATCCGGTTGATGATGCCGTCTGTGTTGCGGAAAAATTCACCATACGTGCTCCATCAGTAAGCGAAGCACTTGCAACTGGAGTAAAAAGACCAGATGGCTCAGTTGTTGATGCGGAAGAGAAGTTTCCTCCGGTTTGATCTGCAAGGTCGAGCGTAATCACTGCGGAACCATTACCGCCAACAGTATTTAATGTTGTGCCAACGCTCACGTTACCCGGAACAGCAAAGGCTCCGAATCCAGCAACAGTTCCAGCAGTAGTAACATCTCCCTTTGACGTTGTACTCGCACCGTTCGTGATGGTCATCGCTTCCGAATAGGTGAATGTCATACGGTTACGGTTGCTCACGGTCGCAAGCACTACGCTCACAAGAATCGGAGAGGCATCATCTTCTTCCACAATATCCGCGTTAGCGATTGCACCATCCGTTGCAGTATCGAGAAGGTTACCCGCCAAGTCAGTAATCGATGTTGTCACTGGTGTATAAGTAAACTGCGCTGCAGTTGCAGACGTATCCACCGCAAGAGCGGCATCGGATGTAAGATTAAAGACTGTCGTTGCATCGTTTGCGGTTCCCGTCGTAAATGTACCCGTATTACTTCCGCCACCAAGCAATGCTTCGCCGTTGGTAATATTGCTATCACGGACTGCAGTATTAAAAACGACCGTCGCGCGGTCAACGCGACCATTATTACCAACAAGATCCGCAAGTGTCACTGAAGTGATCGTTGGTTTGGTTAAGTCCCAAGCGACAGACGTAGAAGGAGTAACAACGGTAGCAGCATGTACCTGACGACCAACCGCATCAACAACCGCTGCACTAGAACCTGATGTAAAATCTCCACTTGGCGCAGTCGTCGATGTTCCAACAATGAACGCCCCGGTTTGATCCGCGAGATCAACTGTTATCGTGCTCGTTCCGCTGCCACCAATTGTATTTTTCGTTGTAGCAACTGTGGTATTTCCCGCTGTCGCAAAGGTTCCAAATCCTGCCACAGTTCCGGCAATAGTCGTATCACCCTTTGTGGTGGTACTTGCACCGTTTGATGCGGTGATCGCTTCAGTATAGGTAAGACTCAATCTATTACGTCCACCACTCGATCCAAACACCACCGTCGTGAGAACAGGATCAGCGCCATCAGTAGCATTTGTAGTTGTTGAGTTTGCCATTTGGTTCGCTAGCGCGGCGTCACAAATAGAAAATGCTGTTGCACAGTTCGCGACCGATGTATACGTAACGCTCGGGGTCAGCGCTGTATTGCCAGCGCTACAGCCCGTAAGACCGGTTAATGTCAATGTCAATGTGCTCGCGTTTGCATAGTTACTATTCGCGATAGTACATCCGTTACCCAATACAAGACTCGTAAATCCATCTCCCGCACCCCCGTCAACCAACGAAACCAGCTCACTAAACGTAATCACGATCTGATCGATGGTTCCATTGAAATCTTGATCACTTGCAACTGCGGTCATAGTTGGTACCGCAGCATTCGCAATATTCGTTGTTCGCAAGAATCCCACAGTCGCAACTGCCAGAACCATTGCGGTGAGTAATCCCGTTGATGTGGCTACTCGCAATGTTTTTGCGAATTTTCCTGATGACTTTTGCATAAAACGCATAATTAATATCGTTGGGCATAGTATAACACCGAGCATGTAGATGTTATGCACAGAAAAACACGAGTCCGATGTGGACTCGTGTTTTTGAGAATGTGAAGTGGTGTCGAACTTTTCATTTTAGGCTATTTTCGGTGCGCGACGATGACGGGATCGTCAAGGTGTACTTCTTGGTACACCGTCGATCACGTCGAGGAAGCAAGGTATGAAGTAAGCGCTTCGCTTTACTTCATACCAAGCCGAAAAGAGACAAAATGAAAGTGTTCGATATATTTTTACGCGTTCAATTCCGCGCGAGTTCGCATATCTCCCATATCGACTTCGATGTCTGCGGCAGAATCGACATCTTCACCAATGGTGAACTTGCCCCATGCGGTTGCTGGCACGTCGATGACGTAATCTGCCCAGGCACTTCCATAAAGACTAATGGCAAGATCTTCTGAAGTGATCCAGCGCAAGATTGATGCACCGTTCTCTTCTTCCAACGCATACACCTTATTCAACGACTGCACTTTGATGAGCACCGTTCCCTCTTTTGGCAACATTGGCGTGCCGATCATGTACTCAGAAAGGTCTTCATCTGCGACCGTCACCACATCACTGAAGTCCGTCATGTAGGTGAAATAGGTTTGGCTATCCAAGAATGGACGACGTGTTTCATTCTCATCAATGTAATACACCGTGCTCCACGACGTTCCCTTCATGTAGGTTCCTGCAGGGAGAAGATCAGATTCTTCCGTTTCGGTTTCGGTCTCTGTCTCTGTCTCTGTCTCTTCAGCAACAACCTCATCCACCGCTTCGATGGTAAAAGCATCGGACATATCCGTTGCGAGCACGGATGCCGTATCTGTTCCCTCAACCTTGAGCATCACTTCCGTTTCCTCTACCACCGTTAGCGCAGTCCATGTATACGCGCCATCGTTTGCTGTATTCGTTGCAATGCTCGTCCACGTTGCACCAGCGTCGGTGCTGTACGAAAGATTCACAAAGCTAAACGATCCCGTTCCCGCACTTGCCCAGGTGACTGCGACAGATTCGCCAGATGTGTATGAATCAACAGCGACTGGGGTCATGACAGTCACGGTGTATGTTAATGCTTCCGATGATGAAGAGCTACCGGATGAACCACTGCTTGTAATAAGGTCTGCGGTCACCGCGGCATCGGTGTCATGAACGGCATCAGCGCTATTCGTGGTGGTAATGGTATACGTGCCCGTCGTTCCTACAGTAACAGGATTCACGATCCCGCCAATCGTACAGGTCTGTGCCCCAGCCGGCTCTGAGCTTCCCGGACTTCGTGTGATGGTCACCACCTGGCTCGCAACACTCGTCGCGAAAGAACCATTCATCGTGGAACATGTTGCGCCATTCGCTCCAGCAACGTTGTATCCGGAAGGAAATGTGACGACGATTTTACCCGTAGACTCAAGTGCATTAATAAGAGTAAAGGAAAGCGTCACCGTATTTGTTGTTGCACTGCGCAATGATGCAGGTTGTACATTTGTTGATGTCAGTGCAGAAGCGATAATGGTATCTGCAGGAACCGCAGCATCAATATCGAGTTGAACACCGGCTGCATTCGTTGTTTCTATTGTATATGTTCCCGTTGAACCAGCGACATTTGGATTCGTTACACTCGTCGACGCTACATTGATAGCGCACGTTTCAACAGAACCACCCGCTTGAATTGAACCTAAACCACCGCGAGTAAAAACGAATGTTTGCCCACTCGAAGTATCAGAAAATATTGTTCCATCGATCGTGGAGCACGTTATAGGAACATCACCATGCACCAACGTAAATCCACTCGGAAGAGTAACTTTAATTTTTCCATCTGCGGGAATTGCGGTTGTTGTAGTGAACGTTATCGTTACGGTGGGAGTCGTGTACCCAGTGTGATAATCGCTCAATGCGACATCTGTCGAGGTGAGTGCCGCTGCGTGAGCGAACTGAGGAACAAAGAAGAACGCGAGCGCTGCGCAAACTGTACCGAATCCAAGAAGGATGTGTTTGAACATAGAGACGGAAGGATAAGATTCTTTCAAAGAAAGCATAACGCAATGAACACGATCTCGCAATCACCTTCTACAATACAGAAAGAAAAATTCCTGCGATGATTGCACCAAAAAGAAATCCACATATCACATCGGAAACGTAATGCACGCCGACGATGATGCGGGAAATGCCGATGAGGAGTGCGATAGTGAAGACCAAAAGAGTGATGACGATGCCGATAGTTCCGTAGGGCAATGCAAAAGAGCTTACAGCGAGTGCAAAGGCAATACTTCCTGCAGAATGTGCCGACGGGAACGACGGCGTACGCTTCCACATGACGATCTTCGAATGAGCAATCGGCGGACGTTCACGACGAATGATGAATTGCAGCATTAAGGCGAGAATGTGAGTGATCGCAACCGGAACAACGGCAGCGAACCACGGCATAATGCCAAGGACGATCATCGCACATGCAGCGCCGATCAAGAGCCAGATGCCTGATGATGCGAAAAATATCCACACGGGAAGTGATGATTGGCCGGCAAGGCGAATGCGTTCGGTGAGGCGAGAATCGATGGTAAGCATAGTTAGCGGAGTGATTGTTCTAGTGCAGTTTTTAACGTTCGAATCCCATCGCGCATGGATTGAATCTTCTGCATGATCATCTCATAATTCGATGGAGGCACAAGATTCTTCTTTGCAAATGCACATTCGTTCACCAACGGGCATGTCCAGCATCGAGGGGTCGCAATACAGATGGTTCGTCCGAATGGAACGAACACGCGATTCACGATGGCGTACATCGATTCCGGTAGCAATCGAAGCAGCGCACGCTCTGTTGCCTCGACGGTTTTCTCCTTCACCCAGCCTAATCGATTCACCACACGATGCACGTGCGTATCGACCGCGATTGCCGGTACACCAAACGCCGATACCAAAATAACGCTCGCGGTTTTTCGCCCAACGCCAGGCAGTCGAACAAGATCATTCATCGAACGTGGCACTTCCCCATCGAAGTCCTTCACGATCATCTGTGCCATCGCACTGAGATGCTTTGCTTTTTGCTTGTACATGCCGATGGTATTGATTCGATCGGTAATCTCAGCAATCGAGGCAGCAGCAAGCACGTGCACCGTAGGAAACGTTTCAAAAAATTTCGGCGCAAGCTTTAAAATCTGCTCATCCCTTGTTCGTGCCGACAACGCCACCATCACAATCATATGATACGGCGTGCCAACGTGAAGGGCACCGGAATCGGGATAGAGGAGGGAGAGGGATTGGAGGGAGGAGATGGGGGTCATGGAAAAGATTAGTCATTTCTCGGCTTCAGCCCCCTCCGACTCCCCCCTCTAATCCCCCCATAAATGGGGGGAAGTTCACAATCGAGATTCATCCCATCGCGTACCCTCCCCCTGCAAAGGGGGAGTAAGGAGGGGGTGGGGAGTCGGAAGGGGCGAGAGAAAGAAGGAGCTAAGCCGAAGAGACTACAGCAACGGCGTGCCCGTCATCTCTGCCGGCTGCTCGATCCCTAAGATGGCCAACATCGTTGGGGCAATGTCGGCGAGCATGCCGCAGGGGGGCATGAGGGAGAGGTCGCCGTTCGGAACGTCGCCGGCGATCGATGATTTCCCTTCGAAATCTCTTCCCACAATCCACAGTGGCACAGGGTTTGTACTGTGTTCTTTATCAATATCGTGGGTTTGTACATTGAGTACTTCTTCCGCATTGCCATGATCCGCAGTAATAAGAAGCACTCCGTTTGCCGCAAGCACTGCGTCCATCATTCGCGCCATGCACACATCGAGCGTTTCAATTGCAGTAATCGTTGCCGCAACATTGCCGGTATGCCCCACCATATCCGCATTCGCGAAGTTCGCGAATATCACATCGTAATTTCCTCGCTTCACCTCTTGCACAATTCTCTCCGTCACTGCAACCGCACTCATCGCCGGTTCCTCTGCATAGCTTGCAACGTGTGGCGAAGGAATAAGTACCCGATCCTCATGAGGGAACGGATCTTCTCGCGTGCCATTCAAGAAAAACGTCACGTGCGCATATTTCTCTGTCTCCGCGATGTGCAATTGCACAAGCCCTGCGTTGGAAATCACTTCTGCAAGCGGCTTCACAATCTTTTCCGGCGCATACGCAACATCAACCGGAAGCCCCGCCTCATACTCCGTCATCGTCACGAATGTCAGCCCTTTGATGTACGCCCGAGGAAACTTTTCAAACGTCGGCAATACAAATGCCCGTACAATTTCTCGCGAACGATCTGGGCGAAAGTTCCAACAAATCACCGCATCTTCCGCGCCAATCGTTGCAACAGGCTTCCCTTTTTTTGTGAGCACCGTTGACACAAACTCTTCGTCGTATATTTCACGGGAATACGAAAGCTCTATGGCTTCCAACGGATCTTCTGCCATCACATCTGCCGTGCCGAGCGCCATGGCGTTATACGCTTTTTCAATTCTATCCCAACGGTTATCCCTATCCATGGCATAAAATCGCCCGCACATACTTGCCAGCTCACCCACGCCAATTTCTTTCAGCTGCGCAAGCGCATTTTTTACAAAATCCAGCCCCGCATTGTAGAGCGTATCCCTGCCGTCCAGCACCGCATGAATCGCAACACGCTTCACGCCATGCTCCTTTGCCATACGGAGCAACGCATAACAATGCTCATCAAACCCGTGCACTTTTCCCGATGACAATATTCCCATCAGATGCAGCACCCCACCAGTGCTTTTCACCTGCGTTATCGCTTTCATGAACGCAGGGTTTGTCATGAATTCCCCGCTGGCAAGCGACTGCCCTAAGCGAGGAAGCGTTTGGTAATACACGCGCCCAGCCCCAATTGCTAAATGCCCCACTTCGCTGTTCCCCATTTCCCCCCAATTCAAACCAACCGCTTCGCCCGAAGCACGCAATGTCATCGACGGATAGCGCGACGTCAACATGTGAAACGTGGGAGTGTTTGCTCGAGTGATCGCATTCCCTTCTGCATCTGGCGCAATGCCAAACCCATCAAGCACCACAAGAACCACCGGGCGAGGACGTGAAGATTTTCCCGGAGTGTCTGCCGTCATAATGACGACATAATAGCATAATCAGCGTCATCGGACCGCAACCACCTCAACTCCTGTTTGCACAAACGTCACCTGATTCACTTTCTTCAAGCCCAAAAACGATTCGCGTGCCTTCACACTGTCGAGCGATCGCAGCTTTGCCACATGCATCTCGAGCCTGTCCCGTTCATGGCGCAATTCAATGGTGCGCTCTTGCAAATCACGAATGGCGTAGCCTTTGGTTGCGGCGCTATTCACCTGCCCCACATACAGCACGCCAAATGCCAGCATGCCACCAATGCAGAGCACATTCCGTACACGTCCTCCTTTTTTCTCCTCCATAAAAAAAGTTACTTTTTTTGAACAATGCGAAGCTTTGCGCTTCTGGACCGTGGGTTCTCCGCTATCTCTTTCTCCGTTGCCACAATGGGCTTCTTGGTGATAGCCATCAGATCTGTTCGAGTTTTAAAAAGTGTTTTCACTAGCCTATCTTCCAATGAATGAAAGGTGATCACCGCGCATCTTCCTCCCGGGTTCAGCGCTGCAAGCGCAGCAGCCAATCCCCGTTCCACCTCCCCAAGTTCGTCATTCACCACAATGCGCAACGCTTGAAAAACTTTTGTTGCCGGGTGAATTTTTCCGGAACGGTGCACCACGCTCGCCACGATTTCTGCTAATTGATACGTCGTATCAATCCGCATTTCTCGTCTGGCATCCACAATCGCTTTTGCGATGATGGCACTGCGCGGCTCTTCACCGAACCGGCGAAAAATGGTGGTAAGGTCTTCTCGTGTCCATGTGTTCACGACGACTTCTGCAGAAAGTTCCTGCCGTACGTCGTAGCGCATATCAAGCGGCCCGTCCTTCATGAAGGAGAATCCACGAGAAGCATCGTCGACGTGAACGGAGGAAAATCCGAGGTCGAACAGCATGGCATCGAACGTTCCAATGTCTCGGGTACCAATCGACGCAAACGAATCGTGAATGAACGTCGCGCGATCCCCGAATTCGGCGCAGCGCTCTTGCGCAACGGCGAGATTCCGTTCGTCGCGATCGAAGGCGACCAATTCCCCGTTTGGCGACGTTGCCGCAAGTATGAGCATTGCATGCCCGCCTAAGCCAACCGTCCCGTCGAGCACTCTACTGCCCGGCTTGAGCGCCAAGCCGTTCAGTACCTCATCGGCAAGCACAGGGATATGAGTGAAAGTCATAGGCTAAAGCCCAACAGCACCTAACTGCTCTGCAATGGATTCCGCGTTGCTTTCCGATGCTGCCAC
>CALRGY010000018.1 GCA_943358395.1 Candidatus Uhrbacteria bacterium
ACGTTGCCTGCAAGAGAAAGATCCGCCAGCGCACTGTCGGAAATTGTAGAAACATCATCGAAGTCTGTGTACCAGGTCATGTATGTCTTTTCGTTTGGGAACGTGTAACGCATCCCATCGTAACCATAGTAGTACACCGTCGAGAGCGAGGTGCCCTTGATCAAGTCACCAGCAGATGCTGCTACTGCAACCGAAGGCTGCAAAAGGCTAGCACCAACGGAGAAGAGCATGGTTGATGCAGCAATTGCTACAGACAACGCGCGTTTCCCAGTTTGAAGAACGTTTGTCATAATTTCTGAAGTCTTTTTCTCCCCCAAATAGGGGAGAAGAATGCCGACATACATGACCGTGCGGTCTCGACCTTTAAGAGAGCGGACTCTCCTACAATGTATATCGGGTGCGGGAATTGTGTCTTCACAATCCCTTGTGTACCGACCGCATAAGCGATCGATACTGAAGGAAATGCGATAATATCCGTGAAACAGTGCGGGCTATTGTACAACAGGTTCGGTGATCGGCTCTCCAACGTCACCCACAGGAAGCTCTTTCCCGATGCCGCCATCGCTATGAGGCATATCGGGAATCGATTCAGGAGCATTCATGAGCGCGGCAGTGATCGCGATTTCTGCGTCTGCGATAGTGGACTCAATCCCTCGGAGAAGCAGATCTGCGCGCTTCACGGCGTCGAACGCTTCGCGATACTGCCCAGAAGAAAAGGTATCCATCGAAGGCGCAACGTCGGCAACGGCGATATTGATACTGCGCTCTAAGCGACGAAGATCCGCATCAGTCACCGGAGCGTTTGCCGAAGCACGAATCACCGAAAGCCGATGGATGTCGAACGTTCTTCGGGTGTTGATCGCGGCAAGCTGCCGAAGGAACATGTCTTGTAACTCTTTCGTGGATTGTTCGGATGTATCATCGGCATGTGCCTCCACGGCAACATTCACCGAATCATCTTGCGCCACTTGCGTCGTCGATTGCGCAGAGGAGACCGCCGTTGATTCATCGGTATCCGTTGATGTTGCTGGCTTCACCGTGTTCGTCATCGTTGAATCGAGTGCGACGAGATTCTGCTGGACTTCGCTTGCAGTAGAAACGGTTGCCCCGTTCCCCGATGCCTGAAGCTCACGAAGATTGCTGTTGGCGGAGGCGACCTCTTGGGTATACGCATCGATGGTCTTCGTGACGAGTGCGGTGTCGCGATTCGATACGTTCGATTGCAATTGCGTGACTTCCTTTAAACGCTTCTCCGCAAACTCCGTGTGCAGCACAGCTTTACGATCGAGTGATGCCAACTGAATCTGGGCGCGCTCGTTGATGAGCTTTACCGTATAGAGCGCATCACCAGGAATACTTTGCTGTGCGGCGTTCACCGTGGTCATGACTCCACTTGCCGCAAGCACAATGCCAGCAACGCCAATAGCAACAGGACGAGAAATAAAGGATTGAGAAAGCCACAGAACGTATCGGGTTGAAAGGTTCGATGCCGGTTCAGCAGAAGGTTGAGAAATGTCTGCGCCGATGGAACGCATAAGAGCACGCTTTGCTGCCGTGTGCTCAGACGCCGAAATACCCGCGGCGGATCGCTGGGTCTTCGATGCTCTCAATTGTGCGGCAATGTTTGTCATAGTGTTTCTTTTCCGATCTTGTCTTGGAGCGATTTCTTCGCCCGGTGGAGCAAGACTCGGATGCTGTTGGACGTCTTCTCTAAAGCAGACGCAATCTCACCCACTTCCATTTCACTGAGGTACCGCATCACGAGAACTTCACGATACTCATCCTTCAGCCCCTTGAGGGATTCAATGAGGTCATCGCTTTCAATTTTCGTTGCAATCGCCTCGGTAACCGATACCCCGTCGTCCTTTGTTGATGCCGCATCCAATTCCTCGGTTACCTTATACTTCCGATAAAAGTCGGCAGTAAGGTTACGGGCAATGCGGAAGAAAAAGGCGTTCACGTTGCGCACTTCCCCGCTGGTCATATACTCCCAGCCCCGAAGGAATACCTCGCTCGTAAGCTCGTCCGCATCTTCATGTCTGGGCAGTTTAAACGCCAGAAATCGACGAATGCGGTCTGCAAACATGTCGTATATTTCGCCGTATGCCGCGCTGTCGTGGTGGCGATATACCCGAAAGGCAAGAAATTTTTCACGAAGTGCTGACATGTATGTAGTCGTAAAGGAAGGCTAAAGCATTACAGTACGCGAATTTAGCACCAATCTTAGCAGAATTTGTGGGAATTGTATATAATACGAACAATCCTATGGAAGAATCCGTTATTCGTCTTTCGGTCTCTGAGGCTGCCAAATTCTTTGGGGTAAGCCCCCGCACCATTCGCCGGGCGATTACCGAAAGCGCCATCGAATTCATTGTGGTGCAAAACAGGTACAAGATCGACCTCGCTTCCCTGCTGGACTGGGCAGATAAAACAACGACGGTTCGCCATAAGCTTGCCAAAGATGGGATCGGTCAATTTGTCGACAAATGGAAGATTCCCGAAGGACGAGGATAGCCGATTATGAAGATTCTCGACGCTGCCTTATATAAGACGTTCAAAACCCTCCCAGCATTTCCGTTTGCCAATCTGGTACGTCAACATCGTGCCAGCGCCCGCCTCTCCAGGGAACAATTTCTTGCCGATCGCACGATTCCCCAATTCGTCTATCATCGCCTGCACCAGTTCGACGACGTAAAATATCTTGAATCATTACAGACTGTTCAAGATCAGATTGCCTCGATGCCTGCCGACGACGACATTCGAGTACTCTACATCGAGAAACTCAACGAGCTTCATACCAGAGCACGGCTCATCGGTGCCATGAAACAGAAAGACGACTTCGCGGTTTCTGTCCTCGCTGACGAGCTTTTCGGAACGTGTGTGCAAACAGGCGTCGAGCTTGCCGATGAATTCGAGGCGCTCCTTGTGCGATCGCACACACTACACACCCATCGCCCACGCATCGATGCCCAACGCTTTGAAAAAATGGTGCGTGCAACACTTGATTATTATGGATTACAGCACTGGAATACCCGCTTGGTTCATCGACAAAGCGTTTCGATTGCCCGAGGAGAATCATCGGCGCGCCCGCCGGTAGTGAAGATTCCGAAAACTCTTTTACTCACCAAATCACGAGCTGCGCGATTGCTCACGCACGAAATTGAAGTCCATGCTTTACGAACAGCAAACGGGATGACATCACCGATTCTTCTCCTTGGCAGAGGACTTGCCGGGTATGTCGCCACCGATGAAGGATTGGCACTGGCGATGCAGAGAAAAATAGGAACCGGTGCATCGGCGATGCCTGGATTGTGGGACGCCTGGGCAGCGGCACTCTCCAAAGAAATGGATTTTCGATCATGTTTTGAAATATTGTATGAAGCTCGGCGCAAGCTCAATGTTGCGCTCAACATCGATGATGCCGACGATGCCGCGTTCGATAGCGCATGGCGATTAATGATGCGAGTAACCCGAGGTATTCATCATCCGAATGCCGCTGGTCTTGGCTTTCGACGAGATCATTTGTACCGATCGGGATTAATCGAAGTACAACACGCGATCACCCGCCACGGAGAATCCGCCATCCTCCCCACCCTCTTCGCCGGCCACGCCAGCCTTGCTCATATCCCCTTTTTGCAGTCGCGAGGAATCGTGGGACGGGTGCCGGATTTTGTGGGGAAAGGGATTGTGAGGGAAGTTTTGAAGGGAGGGGTGTGACGTGAGGGGAATCTTTGGAGTGGGTGTGAAAGGCGGTAGCCCAGATCCTGAGCGCAAGCGAAGGACCTCGAATGAGACGACAGGTAAACGGTCGAAAGCGTGAGGGATGGGAGTCTTTTGAATAGGTTGTGAATCGGAAAAGTTGCAACCGAGAGGGTGTGCATTTTGAAAAGAGACATTTTGCTAATGCAAATCATTCGCAATAAGAAACTGCTGGTCGATGCTAATGATCACAATCCAGGGCAAGTAATACCGTATGCCGTCGATGATTTCGCTACTACACCATCCAAGACACTTTTCACCGATTTCACGATCACGTCGAAGTACAAAGCACTGTTGAAAAAGGTTGAAAATGGGGGGTACCTTATTAAAACAAGACCCCCTCCCTCCTTCGCTGGATTACCAGCTTCGGAGGGCAAGCCGACTCCCCCTTCCCACTTCGCTCTTCGAGCTTCGAGGGACAAGTGGCAGGGGGAGGGTTCACATCCAACCCTCACAACACACCCCAAAGACTCACTTCACTTCCCATTCCCAACCCCTTCAAAGACTCCCCTCTCTCATACCCCGAATCGTTTACCGGTAGGCTCATTCGAGGTCCTTCGCTTGCGCTCAGGATCTGGGCTGCCGCCATTCACAACCCATCCAAGACTCACGTCTCTTTCCAATTCCCACCCCCCTCCAAAGACTCCCCTCACGTCACATCCCTCACCTCCCCCCTACCCCCTCCTTCGTAAGGAGGGGGAGACCTCGCTTCTCCCCCAACAACAAAACCGAGTCATCGCTGACTCGGTTTTGCTTATATTCCTTCTCAAGCGGTGGGTTGCGTATATACAGAGCAAAGCCCGTTGAGCTTTGATCCATATGATGAAAACCCACCGCGAGCAGGCTTCCATCGGAGGATCTACGAAGAGTAGTTACTCCCCTGGAGCCGGCTATTTATCCAGCTCCAAGAATCCACACGATCATGAACCCGATCACTACACCAATCGCTATTGCACCAAACGGCGATTGAAAAAACAGACGCAACCAGTCAATGATATCTTCTCTGTTCATCGTTTTCCCTCCCGCGCAGACATCCTTCCTCGGAATGAGGGGAATTTGCTCGGCGAGAAAGGAGTATTTCTACTCCTCTCTGCCCGAGCAAATCTTTCTTACCTCACCGCAAGTACCCCTTGAGGAACCATCGCGTTACGGCGATAAAGGGCAACGGTTTCGTGGGCGATGTCGTCCCAGTGGTATTCGCTTTCGACGAATGTGCGAGCAGCGTGACCAATGGCAGCTGCCTGCATAGGATCACGGACAAGTTCGATGATCGCATCGGCAAGCGCATCCACATTTCCCTGCGGGAACGGTACGCCATATTCTGCGGCGACTTCCATAGTTTCAGGAATGTCGGCAGCAATAACCGCCTTGCCATAACTCATCTCTTCTAGCACCGCAATCGGCAACCCTTCGCTAATGGATGGGTGCACCATAAACTTTGCGCCAGAGAACAATGCCTTCAATGTATCGCGGGTTTGGAACCCGGTGAACACAATCGAGTCATTACCGGAAGCCATAGTGTGCAATTTTCGAACATAGTCGTCGGTAAACGCGCTGCCACCCACAATCGCAAGCTTCACATCCTTCACTGCATCCGCATTGCGCTTCTGCACTAACTTCCATGCTTCAATAAGTGTATGCGCGCCCTTGTGCGGCACCAATCGCGCAATCATGGCGATGTACTGGAATGGTTCTAAGCCAAATGGTGCCAATAACAACGGGTCAACAGCAGTCCGCACCGGCGTAATGCCGTTTGGAATATATGTTCCACGGGTACCATATTCTTCTGCAGCATACCGCACTAATGCACGGCTACTCATAATGGTTTCACTCGCAAAGGCGAATGCCGCACGTTCACCCAAACGCAACATGAACTGCGCAAATGTGCCCCACTTTTCATGAGCACGATCCATCGAATGGAAGGTGGTGACGACGGTGGCACGTGGCGCAAATACGCGAGGAATCCAGCTCAAAAGCGCTGGCCCAACGCCGTGAAAATGATACACATCTGGGCGTACCACAAGCATGGCGTGCGCCACAGCAAAGAGTGATGCCGTAATGGTATCGAAGTGCTTGGTACGAATACTTGGCGTGCGCACAATGCGCATACCATTCACCATGTTCGTCCCCGCTGGGACGTACCATGTGCGGCCGTACACCGTGACCGTATGGCCAAGGCGCTGCAAGCGTGTACCCAACTCTTCGACGTGCGTTTCTACGCCGCCGAACTTTGCCGGGATCCCTTTTTGTCCAATCATGGCAATTTGCATAACCGAGTATCATAGCAGATTTTCGTCAAAAGGTCAACGAACATTCTGCGCATTCGCAACAAAAAATACCGCTAATATCAGCGGTATTTCTGGTGATAATCGTTGTTATCCACACCGTGAGTACACTTCCATTACTTTTGCAAGGTGTGCCTGTGGATCAGCAATCTCTTCTGCCCTCGCTTGTGCCGCCTTTCCCATCGATTCTTGCTTTTCTGGATGGTCGAGCACGGACTCAATTGCCCGCGCCAACGCCCGCGGATCATTCGGGGGCACCACAATCCCAGCACCACTCTCCCCCACAATCTCGGGCAATCCCCCGCTTTTTGCCACAATCACTGGCGTTCCTTGGCTCATCGCCTCGAGCGCCACTAAACCATACGGCTCATGCCAAATGGACGGAACAACGACGACGGCTGCCTGCCCCATCATCGCACCCAACGCATCACCAGGCACAAAGCCCAAGAACTCTACCCGCCTGTCACGCCCCACCATCGTCTTGAGCCGATCCTCATCCGGCCCCACGCCCGCGATCTTCACCTGCACCGTCGACGGCAAATACCGCAACGCCTCAAGTAAAACATGAACGCCTTTGTAGGATTCCAGACGACCCGCAAAGAGCACGAGACCTCCCCCCGACCCCCTCCTTCGTAAGGAGGGGGAGGACACGAACGCGTGCATCACCGTCATCTTCTTCTCATCAAAATCCGATTTCACCAAAACCCCTTTCACAAATTGCGAGAACATCATGTACTGGGCAATCGCACCGTCGTAGAGCCTTAATCGATGATGCATCTTCAGGATCATCTCTAACACCAATGTCGCAAGACACGATCCTTTCACGAATCGCGTTTTCGCCGTCGCAAGCACACCGATGTCATCAAGAGACATCGATTGAGACTTTCTTGGGTTCCACAACGAATAATTCGCACTCACCAACGCGTAGTCATGCACCGTCATCACCACCGGAATGCCCCGCTTCTTTGCTACCGCGAGTACCGATGGCGAAAGATGGGTGTACAGATTGTGGACGTGGATGATGTCTGGGCGAAACGCATCGCACAGCTGCGCAAACTTCCGCGCCGCTTCAAGTGACCACGCCGCCCGGCAAAACTGCCGCACGGCCCCAATGCCAATCACCGCACGCTTCGTCTCAAGATTCGATACAAAAAACTCACTCCATGGCGTTCCCTCATTTCTCTCGTCCTGCATCGCAAACGGCGCAACCGCATGCCCCGCCTCTTCTTGCAATCGCATCAATTCCCGCTCATACCGACTTGCGCCGTCGCGAGAGTGAAAGTATTTGTGAACGTGGATGATGCGCATAGAGTCTAGAATCGATTCTTACAGAAAGCTCCCTCCGAACCCTCACCCCCCTCAGTCCCCCTCCTCCCCCTAACCCCTCCATAAATGGAGGGGAGTTCACAATCGAGATTCATCATCGAGTACCCTCCCCCTTTACAAGGGGGAGTTAGGAGGGGGTGGAGTCGGAGGGGGTTCTCATACGATACCTTCGCGTTTCCCCAACACCACCACACTCCCACCCATAATCCACAAATACGGCGCGAGGGTTCGAGCTTCAAGGAACGTCGCTAAGAAGGCGTTGATGAGAACCGCGAGCATGGCGCCGGCAACGCCGAGGGCAAAGGCGCGGACTTCTGGATCGGATGATTCGCGGTACACCCGGATGCACACCAAGAACAAACTGATGTACATGACGGCGTATGCCCCCAGCCCCAAGGTGCCAAGCTCACCCCACATGCTAAAAATATTGTTGTCGATATATCCTTCCGTGCCATACACCCCAAACGGCAAACCAAGTGCATCGTAGACCTCGGTATTCCCTAATGCTGCCACCGCTCCCCCGCCGTACGTTCCTGGCCCGTGCCCAAACAATGGGGACGACGGCACCACCGCACCAACCGTCTGCACCAACCAATACACACGCCCCAGCCCATAATATTCGCCCTGCCAACGAGTATACGAAAACGCTTCAAAGAATCTATCGGTAAAGGATTGATCTGCACTGTCGATGAGCTTGTTGACGACAAGCCCCGTCACCGAAAGGTATCCAAATACCAGCATTACCGAAACGACGAGTGCCGCAAGCACCCGCTTGTCCCGCTTTATAACGAGGGCAATAAAAAAGAACGCCAGCGCAAACCCAAACCACGCTGAACGGGAATACGCCATGCCAAGCACAGGAATGGCAAACGCAAGTGCTCCAAACGCCCATGTCTCATACTGTTTTGGCACCACGCGCTCATACAAGAACGCCACAAGGAGCACCAAGAAAAATGCCATGAATGTGCCCAACTGATCATAGCGCCCCAACGTGCCAAACACTCGCTGACCATAATCCCAAAATTGATTCGTACCCGCTGTTAACTGCAAATCCCCCAGCGTACGTTGCGCTGAAGGAATAAGAAACATATCCAGCGGCTCACCAATGATGCGCTGCGCATACCCAAGCCCTGCTTGAAACGTCACAATCGCAAGCATGGTTACCAGCAGGTTGCGCATCCATCGCTTAGAAGGCGCAAGGTGGACGACGATGAAAAAGAGAAGAACAAACCGGAAAATCTGCCGCAAGCCAAGAAGAGCAAACCATGGGGTAACCGTGTTAACGATTGCAGACACCACGGCAAGAAACACCACCACACAAAACGCAATATCCAAGGGCGTACGCTTCACCGTAATGCTCCCCGTCAGCACCCGCCACAGCACCACACCAAGGAGCAAATAGACGACGAGCTCCGACCCATATCGCGCAAAAACATACACATCATCTGCAATCCACTTCAGCAAAAACGGTTCAAATGGCAAATATGCGGCAAAGGCAAACAGCGTCCATGTTGGTTTCGCGAACGTAAACGCAATGCCAAGAATCACCAGCACCGCCGCAATCACCAACGTCGGTGAAAAAAATACCGTCCCCAAAAACCCAAACGCCAAAAGCGCCGTAAACCCAGCAAACGCAATCCGCGATTGTTCTTCACTGGCTCTATAAAGTGAACGAAAATTAGGGATCATAGAGTCCTTCCTCATTTGGTCGATTTTGGGCTTGCGCCATCGGAAATTTCCTCAACGTACCGTGAAGTACGTCTCGGAACATTTCCTCGCCGCGCACCCAAACTCGCCGCAAATGAAAAAGTCCTCCACAGTATAACGCATCCCATCGGAACCCATCCCTACAACAACGCCTTAAACTTTTCTACCAACACATCACCACCCATCACCCGAAGTTCAGAAACAATTTCTGACTGGCAGTGCAAGTCCGAATGCCGAGGAATCATGATGAATCGAGGCTGCATTCCAGTGAGCTGCTCAGCGATAGCCGGAGGTGGATAAAATTTATCGTGTTTACCAAAGCGTTTGTTCCCAAGAAGAAATCCCAACTTTTTCAAAGCCTGGATGCATTGTCGTGTGGTGAAATTCAATTCCCCCATACAACAGCATTACGTCTGTTGCGTCTGTAATTGTCCTTGATACTGAATAACAGTATCTCCAATCGCTAACCGATCATACACAATATCCGCTTTACGCTTTGGCACATCATAATAGGTCAAAATAGCATCATTCACCATTTCCAAAAGATTGTCTTGACTCTTCGCCTGAGTAATCAAACCCGGATGATCCGGCATTGTCAGCACAAACCACCCATCCCCCGTTACCCGCAATGAAAAATTCATCACCTCGGGCAAATGATATTCACGCTTAATATCCGCCGCATCTTCCTGCGGAAATACCCAACGAAATACAGAGGAGACAAGAGGAATCATATCGGACAGTATAGCAAAATGGAGCGATGCTGTAAAAAAAGATCCCCTAGCTTGCCCAAGGCTAGAGGATCCCTCGTGAGTCGTTGATGATCAGTTCTTGATGCCGTCGCAGTCCTGATCAATACCGTCGCCGGAGACCTCGGTGGCCTCCGGGTTGATGGCGCTGTCCGTGTCATCACAGTCGGTGTCGTCGCTGACCGCGACAACGCCCGTGATGATGGCGCCGCCGACACAGTCGGCGGCATCAATGGCGACATCGATGTCGCCATAACCATCGCGATCGCTATCGGTGTACCAATACCTCCCGGTATCGTCATCAGTACCATCGCAATTCTGATCGACGCCGTCGCAAGTCTCGATGGCGCCGGGGTAGGCGCCGGGGTCAGTGTCGTCGCAGTCTCCATCGTCCTCCGTGTACCCGTCCCCATCGTCATCCACCGCCACGGGGACGGAAGTGGCATCCGCCCCATCGCAGTCCTGATCGATGCCGTCGTCCTCGATCTCGATACCGTCCGGGCTGACGGTGGCATCGTTATCGTCACAGTCCTCGCAGGCAGCCCAGCCGTCCAGGTCGGCATCCGCGTACCCCACCGATCCATCACAGTTGTAGTCGGCGGGGTCTGTACAGACCTCCGCCGCTCCCGGGTTATACGCGGAGTCGCTGTCATCACAGTCATCACCGAGGGCAACGATGCCCTCGATTCCGCCTTCACAGGCGGAGAAACCGGTGGCACTGTCGCCGTAGCCATCCCCATCGACATCTTCGTACCAGGTGCTTCCGGTGCTGAGATCGACACTGGTATCAGCGTCATCACTCAGACCGTCGCAATCCTCGTCGGTGTCGGAGGCGTCACAGATCTCGGTGGCGCCGGGGTTGATCGCCCCGGTGTCGTCGTCACAATCCGTCTTGTCGGCGACGTAGCCGCTGGGCTCGTCGCAGGCGTCGGTGCTGGTGTCGGCGCGGCCGTAGCCGTCGCCGTCGCTGTCCCCGTACCAGGTGGAAGCGGTGCTCATGTCGACATCGGGATCGACGTCATCGATGAGACCGTTGCAGTCCTCGTCGGTGTTGGCACTGTCGCAGACCTCGGTCGCATCGGGGTTCACGTCCCGATCGCCGTCGTCACACTCTTCGCAGGCCGCCCAGCCGTCTGCATCGGCATCGGCACTGCCCACCGAACCGTCGCAGTTGTAGTCATTCAGATCGGCACAGTCTGTCTCCGGGGCTCCGGGATGATAGGCGCTGTTGCCGTCGTCACAGTCCCCAGGCTCAGCAACATAACCGAAGGGGGCTTCGCAGCCCTCCTCGGTGTCCGCCGCGTCGCCGTAACCGTCTTCATCGGCATCGACATAAAAGGTGCTGGTCACCCCCTCGTCGATTACGTGATCACAATTGTTATCCCAACCGTCGCAGATCTCGATGGCGGCGGGATTAATCTCCGCCATCGTGTCCACGCAGTCGCCTTCCTCGACAGTGAAGCCGTCACCGTCGATGTCATCGACGTCATCATCGTAATCGCCGTCACAGTCGCTGTCGACCGCGTCGTCGGGGATCTCGGTCGCCCCGGGATAGATGGTGGGATCGAGGTCGTCGCAGTCGCCACCCTCCTCAGTGAGGTCGTAACCGTCCCCGTCTTGATCGTAGTCGCTCCCGCCATCGCAGTCCTGATCGACCCCGTCGTACCAGGTTTCGGTGGCATCGGGATTGACGGTGGCGTCATTGTCATCGCAGTCGGTTCCACCGGACTCGATGCTGGCGAAACCGTCGCCATCTACATCCGCCTCAACCCAGGCGGTGATGGGGACGATGACAGAATCGCCGCTGACCGAGTCAGTAATACTGAGCTCAGCATCGTGGTTACCCCAGACAGAGGGAATCAAACTGACGATGAGGTCAGTGGACTCACCGGCATTCGGAGCCGGGTTGGAAAGATCGAGGGCGTAGGCAGTCTTCTGCTCACTCGTGAGAGCGAGCTCGAGACCCAGGGGAAAATCCCCCGTGTTCTCGATAGTGAGCACCTGCTCGGCAAAGTCGCCGATAAAGAGGATGCCGAAGTCGATCCTCTCCGGGTTCACCGAAAAGGAGGCGCTGCCCCCTCCGGTATCTTCGCCGCCGTCCTCATCCGTGTCGGCGGGGCAAGTCCCCGCCTTCGCGCAGTCCGGCACACAGCCGGAAGTGCAGAAACCAGCGCTCAAAAAGAGCGCTAAGACGTGTGCCCTCACGGGACACCTCCATGTTGTCAGAAATCCCTCAAGACCCCACCAAGCGACATGCTGGGTGAGGTGTGAAGGGACTGGGGATTATAGCAGAAAAGCGCAAGAAAGTCACGAAGAATCCCCATATTTTGTCTCTTTTCGGCTTGCTGCGTCGAAAATGTGCTCACCGTACCATGAAGTACGCCTCGCACATTTTGCTCCTTGCGTACCGAAAATAGCCTAAAATATGGGGATCCTTCACATACACGAGAACAAAAAGTACTCCCGTATGATGATCCTTTTCCCGATCGCATCTCTTTATCTGCCACGAAAACATTTCGAGCACTCCCAATATTCTTCCTTCACAGATACTTTTCCAAAATTGAAATAATGACCGCCGCGATAGGTGCGATCAGGATACCAATATATCGTCATCATTTTTCCGCATACCACGCACATTCGCAGAAGATGTTTTGATGGTTTCGTCATATAAAATGTAGACGAAAAATCGCCTTTATCATTACAAAGAAGGTCTGTTCGTTATTGGACCGGGGAATGAAATAGCGCTGTGATAAAATAACGGGATATGGGGGAAAAGCATTTCAGTCAATGGCATACGCTCAAGCAAAAACTTGATGATGCAGCCTACAAAGCACCACTCGTTTCAGAGGGAGATATTTGGTGGTTTTTTATCTCATCGCCCCAACAACAACCAAAGAAAAAATCGGCTCATGGTATGTGCCGATTCGCCATAAAGGAACGGTAATGCAGGTATGTCTTCACCAAATACGAACCATTGACTATCGGAGACTCTCGTCGAAATTAGGATCTCTCGACGATGCAGATAGAGCGAATATCCGAACAGGATTCCTCAAACTCTACGGATGAATATTCCCCGCCTTTTCAAGACAGGGCCGCGGGAAAATCCCGAATGTACCCCAATCATAGCACACATCTCCTCAAAAGACGAGTTAGCGAGGAGAACTTTCGTATTTGCGGGGAGTTTGGGTGCGCAGAATCCGTCATCCTGAGGCTTCGCCGACCTGTCCCCACGAAGCTTTAGCGAAGTGGGAAGGATCTTTCGTAGGTTTGCCAGATCAGACAACCCCGTGAGAGATCCTTCACTACGTTCAGAATAACGGATGTTAGAATCCAAAAATGGGCAAAATGAGGAAGTCCTCAAAACGAAAAACAGACCTTCTCCACGTAGGAAAGTCTGTCAGCTCTGCCTGGACGTTCCAGGACTTTTTCAAGACGCTTTGCTATACTGTTTTTATATGAACACTGCAACCATTAATACTCTCCAACACACCGTACGTCAGCGTACTCATCGCATCATAAAACCGCAGCACAACATCAAAAACACCAAAATACAATATTCTCTTGCCGATTTTAAAACGGTTCAATTTGCTCACACGAATACCAAACTCAGTGCAGCAATAAACGGTACAGTATATGGTATATGACGATTTTGGATTCCAATGTTTGGATCGCATATCTCAATACTAACGATAGTCAACATAAAAAAGCGAAGAAAGTTTTTGAAACAACTGCGGCGCCAATTATTCTTCCGGAATATGTCATCGCCGAGGTAACAACAGTTTTGGCATATCATGCAGGCAAAGAAACAGCGAATCAGTTTCTCCACATCGCTCAGCATAATACAGACATCAAAATCCTTCTTACCGAACACACATTCTTCCTAAAAATTATAGAAGCATTCATGCAAACATCCTCAAAAACACTTTCGTTCATCGATATCTCTCTCCTTGTTCTCTCACATCGTTTTCCTGTGATCACCTTCGACAACGCACTCGCAAAGGCAATTCAAAAGAACCGTTAAAACGAAAAACAGACCTCTCCACGTAGGAAAGGTCTGCTAGCTCTGCCTGGACGTTCCAGGACTTTTTTGGAGCATTTCGGCGCTCCGGGTAGCAATGGTTCTTTCATCATTGGACCTGAGGGACGTGATAAAATGACGGGATATGGGGGAAAAGCATTTCAATCAATGGCATACGCTCAAGCAAAAACTTGACGGTGTAGCATACAAAGCACCACTCGTTTCAGAGGGGGATATTTGGTGGCTAAGTATCGGTGAAAATATCGGGTCGGAAATGAACGGAAAAAGCGAACAATTCTCTCGACCAGCCGTGATCCTCAAAAAGCTCGCTCATAATTTCTATCTCATTGCCCCAACAACAACCAAAGAAAAAATCGGCTCATGGTATGTGCCGATTCGCCATAAAGGAACGGTAATGCAGGTATGTCTTCACCAAATACGAACCGTTGATTATCGCAGATTGTCTTCAAAATTAGGATCCCTCGACGATGCAGATAGGGCGAATATCCGAACAGGATTCCTCAAACTCTACGGATGAATATTCCCCGCCTTTTCAAGACAGGGCCGCGGGAAAATCCCGAATGTACCCCAATCATATCACACATCCCTTCAAAAGACGAGTTAAGTCGAGGAGGACTTTCGTATTTGCGGGGAGTTTGGGTGCGCAGCAAGAAAAGCTTTTGAGACGTACTTCTCGGTACGTTGACCCCGCCCCTCGCGAGGGGCGGGGCGATGCTGCAAGGTATGAAGTAAGCGCTTCGCTTTACTTCATACCAAGCCCAAAATCACCCAAATACGGAAGTTCTCAAAACGAAAAACAGACTCTCCACGTAGGAAAGGTCTGCTAGCTCTGCCTGGACGTTCCAGGACTTTTTTGGAGCATTTCGGCGCTCCGGGTGGCAATGGTTTTTCACCATTGGACCGGGGGGAGAGCAGTATTTCTACTACTCGATCCCCCACCGTTTTTCCCCAGACATCCCGCTGGGGCATCGGTCGCAGGTGGGACATATTTCTCATCTGCATCTGTGATAAAATGATTGATACTAAAGACCATGGAGATATGAAAACTTGCGTATATATCGACGGAGCGAATCTCCACAAGGGCATTGCCTCGCTGGGTTGGCGCTTAGATTATCCAAGATTTCGTTCATGGATACGGCAAAAATATGAAATAGAAACCGTAAAATTATTCATTGGCATCATGCCGGATAAAGCACATCTCTATACGTTTCTTCAACGCGCAGGATACCAACTCGTCTTCAAAGAAGTGTTGTATACGTCAGATGGTCATGCAAAAGGAAATTGTGATGCTGATCTTGTACTTCAAGCGACGAGAGATTACTTCGAGCAAGGAATACAAAAGGCTATTCTTGTCTCAAGCGACGGAGACTATGCGCCGTTGATTAAATTTTGGCAGGAAAAAGGAGTGGATTGCACCATCATGTCCCCAGCAATCATCAAGAAATGCTCCTGGCTCCTACGGAAAACAAACGCACCTCTTGTTGCACTGCAGGATGTGAAGGAAAAGATTCAAAAAGCCGTATAAAAGAAAAAGCCCCCGATACGGACGTATCCGTATAAGGGCCTTTTTCATAGTGATGAGTATAGTAAACCACAAAATTGCACGCTGGTCAAAAAATCATCCCCAAAACGAAAAACAGACCTTCTCCACGTAGGAAAGGTCTGCTAGCTCTGCCTGGACGTTCCAGGACTTTTTTGGAGCATTTCGGCGCTCCGGGTAGCAATGGTTTTTCACCATTGGACCGGGGGGAGAGCAGTATTTCTACCGCTCATCCCCAACCGTGGTTGCCACTTTCTCCTTCATGTCCCCCAAAATGGCAAACGGGGACTTTTTAGTTCAGGCTATTCGCAGGAACCGTTCCAAGAGACGCCGGAGCATCCCTCATCTACGGTCCCGTCGCAGTCCTGATCTTCGCCGTCGTAGTACTCGACGGCGCCGGGGTAGGTATACCGCCACCCATCGTTGCAATCGCCGTCACACTCCGAGTACCCGTCGCCATCGTTGTCGATGTCGTCGCAGTCCTCATCGGTGTCGGGATCCGTGTCGGTGTCCTCGTCGGTGCCGCTGTCGCAGCCCTCGTCGGTGTCACCGTCACAGTCACTGTCGACTGCGTCGCAGGTCTCGGTGGCCCCGGGGTGGATGGCGGAGCTGCTGTCGTCGCAGTCACCGCCTTCCTCGGAATAACCGTCACCATCTACATCGACGGCTTCGGTGGTCTCAGGATCGGCTGCGGACTCGACGCACTCGGTGTTCGGGTTCTGCGACTCGTCGCAGTTCTCGTCCACCAATCCGTCACAGTCGTTGTCCTCACCGTCGTACCATTCCGTGGCACCGGGATAGGTACCGTCCCAACCCGGATCGCAATCGGCGCCGTCGACGTACCCATCGCCGTCACTGTCGACATTGCTCGAGGTGGCTCCGGCGGTGCGCTCAGCGACTTCCTCAGATCCGGTATCACCATTCTGACCACCCTCGATCGCACAGGCGTTGAGCACCAAGGCGAAAACGAGAGAAAAAATGCGGGTCATGATCTGCTCCTACAAACACACTGTTTTTTTGCCAAACCGGAAACATACCGGTTCAGCCTTATTTTCTTTTCGAACATTGCCCTTTTGGGGCTCCATCACTTTGGTTTCAGTCTTGCGACCGATTCCTTTGCAATGCGCCCTGTTCGGGCAGTATGAAAGATTCACGGATGTGGATCGCTCATATTGCATGAACAGGAGTGTAGTCAAAGGCGCAGCAAAGAGAGTACGTTTACTCAATCTTTTTCTGCGCCTCCGCGTTTTTTTACCACTTAACTTTACGTCCCCAAAGTGGCTAACAGGGACTTTTTTTGGTGGAGCCATCCCCCACCAGGCGCCGGGGACGGGGTCAGAAGACCCACATCCCCAGCACCTTTTGTTCCGCGCTCTACTTGCCGAGGCGCACAAGGAACAGGGCATCACCAGCCACACCGGTGATCTTGCCGGCACCATTACCACCGAATCCGGCGACAATGTTCGTACCAACAGCAAAGCGATCATCGGTGCCGAAAGTGACCGTGAGAGAACCCGCTCCGCCCGCGAGATAACTCGTGGGATTCACAGATTCACCGACGAGCTGCTTGCTACCGGCATACCCCAGACCCGCACCGACCGCGACACTCTCCCACTTCTTGCCAACAGTGCCGACGAAGATGAGATCGGTGCCGAGCGCGAGCGAACCGCCGAAGACGAAACCTCGCTGATTGCCGATGCTCAGACTCATGGCGCCAGCGGGTCCGAAGCCCTCACCGGTCACCGTGGGTCCGCCACCCACGAAGACGCTCGGCGAGAACTCGGAGTCCTCGATGTTCATCAAACGCCGATCCTGTTCGCGGTTGTCCACCGCCAACTGAACCACAGCGCCAATGATCTCGCTCTGCTGGGCTTCGAGCCTGCTCGTGCGGTTCTGGAGCGCCGTGAGAGCCGCCGTATTGGAGGCATCCACGCGTTCGAGTTCGCGCCTCAAATCATAGACCTGGCTAGAGAACGACTTATTCTTCATCGCCTGCGAGCTCTGCATCGCGTTGACCCTCGCCTCGAGGTCATCCACACGAGCGTTGCTGGCATCAGTGATGTACTCACGCACAAACCGGTTAAGGTCGAAAGCGTGAGCGGGGTTGTTGAGAGAAGCCGCCACGAGGGCGGCGAGAAAAGAAATACGAGAAAAGTTCATTTTCCGCTTCCCATTTCTAGCCTCTTGCCGTTTGGTGGCGGCATGAGGATGTTAACGAGGTCACTTTCACAGATCGAATTGATCTGTAGCTGGTGCCTCCGAGAGCCTGACCTCGACCATTACTGGAGGGAGTAATGGGAGATCGGACTCTCGGAGAAACCAGCTCTTTCTGTAAACTCTTTTGTTGTGAAAGTTCTGTGTGCCCTGCGTTACGTTGACTGAGTACAATAGCACTTTTTTGGGTAAAGGTCAAGAAGTGAGGGAGATGAAAATGGGAGATAATGGCTTATGTTAGCGGAGAAAAAGACTGTGTATAACCATTTGACGATAAGAGAAGATTTGATCTAGAAACGGGAATATGGTACGAAATGCAGTTCTTTCTCAAGAAAAATCCCCCATAATCCCGATGCAGTATCGGGAATGTGAAGGGGATTTGAGGGAGATAAGGAGGGATGCGATGCGGCTCGGGGAAATATTACTCACCATTGGTCTGCTAATCATTTTGTTTTGCGCGGCATACATTTGGTGCTTTCCGGGTGAAGCCCCGGACATCGTGGCCCCGTGGTGGTAGAACGGGGCAAACGAGAGGACTGGCGGACGACACCGCTGGCTCTTTTCTATTTCCAAGTCCCTACTCAGCCATAGACCCCCTCCTTACTCCCCCTTCCCACTTCGCTCTTCGAGCTTCGGGGGACAGGTTGCAGGGGGAGGGTTCACGGGGATGAGTAACAAAAATCCCCTGCATTGCTGCAAGGGACTTTTTATGTCGGATTGATGGGTGGTGGACTGGACAAGATTTGAACTTGCAATTCCTAGATGAAAAGCCAGGAGTGTTACCACTTACACCACCAGCCCAAGCAATCCGACGACAATATTTTATCACGGATATATGGAACAAAAAATACTCCGCCGAAGCGAAGCATCTTTTGTTCATCTAGGATATGTCTTTCAACACACCTGGCTGAAGGAAGTAAACCATAAAACGTGATGACCGTCAAAAACATGTGGACAAGACCCCCTCGTAAGAAGTGAAATTGCAGGAGGAGGGTTCGCGGGGATGAGAATAAGAAAACGCATATATTTTCGACCAGTTTCGGTGCGTGGCAAGAAAAGCTTTTGAGACGTACTTCACGGTACGTTGAAAAAGTTTTCGAAGCCACAAGCCGAAAATGGGCAAAATAGATGCGTTTTCAAAAAAAGACCCCTGAGGAGACCTTACGCTAACGAGTTGTAACGAGGAGGAGACGTCGCAACCGTTTCGTAAGGTCCACTCAAGGGACTTTTGTGAACACAGGGAATCAAACCTGGAATGAATCGTCAAGAAAGTGTGTGTACAGAGTCCCCTCGCGGCTTCAGCCCCCTCCCCTCACTCCCCACCCCCTCCGACTCCCCCAAAAATGGGGGAGAGTATCGAAGAGATGAATCTTGACCGTGAACCTCCCCCCATTTATGGGGGGACTGAGGGGGGCTACTCCTCATGCATAAAGTGATGCCTCCTCCTTGACCGCTCCGCAGAAATCAATAAATACCCTGCACCGCCCAGCAAGCCGAGGGCTAAGCCGGAAAAGCCGTTGATGAGGAGATTCGGACGAACGGGATAGCGGGAGTTGAGTGGGGCATCGACGACTTGAACCGTGATGTTGCCGCCGGAGGTGTACGTCCAGCCTTGCGTCGTCAACACATAGGCAACGGCCTGGGCTAACTGCTCTGCCTGATCGACATCCGGGTGAAATGCAGCAATGGAAAGCAAACCACTGCTCCGCGACACGGATGCTTCCACAGCTTTCTTCCATTGGGTGCGCAATTTGATCGCATCGTCCGAAAAATACGTTGGGTCAATACTGTACCCAGACGCCATCACCTTATCGAAAAACGTTGACGTATACACCACACTCGCTAAGTCGTCTGCAATACGCTCAGCAGAACGGCTGGCGGTATAGGCATCGACGGCACCAAGTTCCTGAGTAATCAGAATTCTCGTCGTCGAGCTATATTCTAATGGTCGGATAAACGACAGCAGCACCGCAAGCGCCATGCCAATCACTCCAGCAAGAAGAATCGTAAGCCAGCCGGTGAAGAGAGGAGTGAGTTGAGTATATCTGTACGCCATAAATATCTTTTTCAAAACCCCCTCCTAACTCCCCCTTGGCAGGGGGAGGGTTCTCGATGATAAATCTTTCTCAGTATACCAAAGTCGCTGTATCGCCGAGGACGACGGAAAGAGTAATTGTTTCATCGCCTCGAAGGACGGTACATATCGCGGTGTCCCCGGGGCGATACAGGGAGAGAATTTCGGCAAGCGAGGTAGATTCGGTGAGGGGCTCGCCATCGACGGCAAGAATAATATCTTTTTGTGCAAACCCTGCCGTTGCTGCCGGGCCGCCACGAACCGTGGCATGTATCACGCCATCCGGCGAAAGGACCAAGGCACCGGCACGAAGGCTGTGCGTCACGTCGGCAGAAAGACTATACGCATCGGCAAGATTCACCACATACGCCCCAAGGGCAGCATGCGGAACGGCATTCGTTTTCATTGCAGTACGCAATGCACCAAGAGCGTGATGCAATGGCAAAACCGTTGCATTCCCCTGGTGTGTAAACCCTGCAAGCTCACCGCTTCCATTCAAAAGCGGAGCGCTCACTGCGAATGCCGCACTCTGTAAAAGCCACTGTGTTTCAAAACGCTCTGAAGGCTGTGCGCCTACAATGATTTCGGCATCGCTATCCTGCACACTCACTGGCAACACCGCGCCATCACCATCCACGGCAAACATCAAGGAACCGGAACGTACTCCCCCTGTTTCTGCAAACCCAAGGGGCAAAACGCGCACTGCCGTGGTACGCACCATAACAAGGCTGGTGAGTGTGTCGTACACAAGAGACGCAATGGCATACCGTGTACCATTCACCCATACCTCTACACTGTTTTCTGGATTTTTAACGTCTGCAAACACTTCAGCGTCAACTGCCACCCAACCATCGTTACTCACAATCGCTCCATATCCCAAGGCGGATGATCGACGAAGCATATCCTTTGAAAGGACGCTGTCGGAAGACGTGGGCATAAATGTTGCAATTCCGGTATGTGCCTGTTCATGCACACGGGAAAGCGCTTCTTCATACGTACCAGGAATGGGCTGCGGTTGCTGACTGGCAATTTGGGGCACATACCCACGATCTGCAAGCAGTGCAGCGGCATACTGATCACGTGCCTGTAATGTCCATAGTGCAGACACCATCCCTGCTCCCGTGCCGGCAGCAAGAGAAAGGAGCACAATGCGCACAAATGAAAACCATGATGATTCTGGGGAGTGAGAGGATTGGGTCATAAGACAATGAAGATAGACAACATAAAACGATGCTAGAGCCAGCGCGCCGATCCAATAATCATCAATAATAATACCCCAACGAAGCCGAGCAATTGCGCCACCATCTTTGTGGATAGCCTATCCAAAACATTCGCACGCGCAAGCACAAGAAACGCATACAGAAGCACAGAAAACAATGCGGCATTCGTCACAAAGCTGGTAGGCCACGTGGAAAGCACGCCATAACATTCCGCAAAAAGCACCGCACCAACCGCCGCATACGGCACACCAATTTCAAAATCGATCTTACTCACCCAAAACACTGCCATCGTTGCAAGGAGCACTGCAATACACACGCATATCATTGGAATCCACACCGGAAGGAGGAGGAAAAGCTGGGAACCGTACGCGCCACTCGTAAAAAAGAACGCCGAAAGCACATACAGCACTAAAGAAAGATTCTCCAAGGCATACGCTTGGTACAGTCGTGGCACGTGATAAAACGTAAACAGGTTTTCTGCGTAAAGCGCTGTTGCGAACGTAACCACGCTTGCCACAATCCATTTACTGACCGGGTCTTCTAAGAAAAAAAAGAAAATGAGTGACGAGCACCACAGCAACATCGGCGTTCCCAAGAACACCCAAAACGGCGGGCGACGAACATCCCACAACAATAATCGTGCAAAACAACACGCGACAATAACCGCCGCAGGAATTAAGGCCTTTAAGCCGAAAAGCGGCGAAACAATAAGTGCAGCAAACGCTGCCATGCTTACCAAAGCAATCCCAAACGGTGTAATGCGATGAAGAAGGATCACAGAGTAAACCAAGGATATTGAAGGTGCATAGCATCGAATCTCTCCCTTGCATCGGCAGCGTCATCGAGATTCTGCGGACCCCCAGCGGCAAGCTTACCAAGCGCGATGACGCAATCAATATGGAACTGCTGCATCGTTGCTGGAACATGAAGAAGAATAAGAGAATCGTACGCTTTCTTTGCAGAAGGAGGATTCGGAGCGACATCGAACGTGGCAAAAATCGACATCACCGCTGCCTTGTACTCATCTTCTGTCACCGTCGGAACCACAACACGTTCCGTCTCCGTAGGACGAGCACGGAACCATGAAGAAACGTCCTCACCGTGAAATTTGGCATAAAACGCGAATGCCAAACAAAACGTTAATCCCACCACAATCACCGGAAACCAATTACGCTGCGATGATTCATCCATAAGGCTGCCTCCATTCATAAAGAGATGCAGGTAGTGTATCATGTTTCGGTAATAGAACTTCTTCATTTGTGGCTATTTTCGGTGCACAAGGAGAAAAATGTGCGAGGCGTACTTCACGGTACGGTGAGCACATTTTCGACGCAGTAAGCCGAAAAGAGCCCAAATGAGGAAGTTCTACCTATGACGCTGGCTCAGAACAAAAAAGCTCACCACGATTATGAAATCCTCGAAAAGTTCGAGGCGGGCTTAGTATTGACGGGCGCAGAAACGAAGGCAGCAAAAGCTGGGAGCGTGAACCTGAAGGGATCGTTTATCGTGGTGCGTGGTACCGAAGCGTTCGTCACCAACATGCACATCGGACAATACGCCAAGGCGCATACCGAGAAACCACCAGACCCCACCCGCACCCGAAAGCTCCTGCTCCACAAGCGTCAAATCAACACCCTCCGTGCCAAACGCGAAGCCGATCGGCTCACCATTGTTCCCCTTTCCCTCTTCCTTACCCGCAATCGTATCAAGCTCGAAATTGCCCTTGCCCGCGGCAAGCGCAAATACGAAAAGCGCGAAACCATCAAAAAACGCGACCTCAATCGCGCGATACAACGGGGAAATGATGAGTAATCACTCTCGATACGTTCCTTCGTTTCGCAAGCGAACGGAGTCGATAACACCCTTTTTTGAATGGCGATCAATGCAAAATTGGATGCGAACATCTCCAACACGAATACGATACAGATTCAATCCAGAGAGTTTCTTGATGCGCAACCCCGAAAACTCCCCCTCACGAATCGCTTTCATCGCCGCAAGAATTCGATCACGATCCTGCTGGTTTCTTTTTCGAAGCAGTTTTTCTATCTCGTCCATACCTCATCCGATTCCGCGATCTTTTCGAGAAGACCAATAAACTCATCAATCGGGATTCCCTTTCCATCGTTGTCGCGTTTTGCGTCAAACACTGTATCCCATTTCTCATCTTCCAAAACATCGATATGCAACGGAGTAATGATAAGCGAATCGCCACTCTCTTTTACAGTGAATCGATTCGTTTCACACGATCGACGCCACTTTGCCGGAAGCGTAACCTGTCCTTTTGTTGTCGCCTTAACAATAGTCGTCATAGAAGTAGGAAAGTAAGATATCGCTACTTTATCACATAAACTACCCGATTCCAATAAAATGTGATACCTTTTATTTGGGCTTGACGGGTTTCGATGCTCTTCGGATCCTCACAAATCACGCTGGGTGCGTGCTGTCGTCCATAACTCCACAGCACAACGAGATACTTGCAAACGCATTCTCAAAGGTGAAGAACATGATCGCTTCGGCGTTCAGCGTTCCTTCATTCTCATTGGTTACCGCCTAAGGGCCGCAACCCATCCGCCGTGCAATGCCTCATAGCGCGTGTCGGGTGCAATATTATGAGACTATAGGCGTTCTCTTGTTCGCTCAGAGAACGTAACCCGTTGCAGCGAAATCGTGACGATGATTCTTGTTCCGTCTTTATCATCGCCCCGTATCCGACGGAACTGCGCGTGGAATACATTTGTTTGGTGATGTGGGGTAGACGAGGGTTCAACTCCCTCCAGGTCCACCACAAAACACCGTAATTTTGTCCAGGACGTTGTCGAAAAACTGCGCATTCCCTCGACGTACTGTGAAGTACGCCTCGGCAATTGCTCGTTTTTCTCCTAGTCCTGAACGAAATTACGGTGTTTTGTACTCGTTCTTATCGCTTCACTCATCACATCAATATTTCCCTTCTTCGACGTTTTCCGCTATCATTTCGCTAACTTTAATCCCACGAAAATGCGCATTCATCGTCACCGCCGGTTCCAGAAACCGAAGTTCGAAATTCAGGAATTCAAGGCGAATCACCATATTCTTGCACCAGAAGTGCGAGTGATTGATGAAAATGGCGTTGCGCTTGGCGTGCTCGTCACAGCAAAAGCCATTGCAACAGCTCAAGAACGTGGCCTCGACCTTATCGAGGTTTCACCAAAAGCAGAGCCGCCCGTGTGTAAATTTGCGGATTATAGCCATTTCAAATACCAAAAAGAAAAGGAAATGCGCAAACAGCGTGCACAAAGCAAAGAGGTTGAAATTAAAGGAATTCGGCTTTCGATGCGTATTGGCTCTGGTGACTTACAAATCCGCGTAGAGCAAGCTGCAAAATTCTTTGAACAAGGTGACAAAGTAAAGGTAGAAATGATCCTTCGTGGCCGCGAACGTGCCCATGGAGACGTTGCACGAGCCGTCTTCGATGACTTTGTGAAACAGCTCGGCACGCACTACCCCATTCGCGTAGAGCAAGTGCTCAAAGTGATGGACGGGAGAATGCACATGATCCTCGCCCGACAAACCTAGTCCTTTCCCATTTGGTCTCTTTTCGACTCAGTATGAAGTAAAGCGAAGCGCTTACTTCATACCTCACTGCGTCGGAAAGTCGTTCAACGTACCGAGAAGTACGTTTCACGACATTTCCTCCTGGTTCATCGAAAATAGCCTCAAATGGAAAAGTCCTACTCATACTTTCCCCAGTTCTTCTTGACCAAAACCCGTTTTTCCACTAACCTTTGCGAATCTTAGAACATCATTATGGCAATGAAAACACATAAGGCAATGGCAAAACGCGTTCGTATTACCCGAACCGGAGCCGTCATTAAGCGCAAGGCAGGCCAAGGGCACTTCAATTCTCGCGAATCCGGGAACACCACCCGCGGCAAGCGAACAGATGTAACGTTCGGAGTAACCATTCGCCGCGCATTGAAGGCGATGATGCCATACAATCTCACCTAAAATTAAAAAAATTTTGCTCTTTGGTCTATTTTCGACTCAGATCATCGGAAACTTCCTCAACGTACCATGAAGTACGTCTCGGAACTTTCCTCGATCTTCATCGAAACTAGCCTCAAATATCAAAATTTTCACCTATTCTATGCCACGAGTCAAACGAGGAACACAACACACAAAACGTCGAAAGAACCTGCTCGCCAGAGTAAAAGGATACAAGTGGGGTCGCAAGAGCAAAATTCGTCTTGCTCGCCCTGCAATGCTGAAAGCCGGTGTATACGCATTCCGCGATCGCCGTGCCAAGAAGCGCACCTTCCGTGCATTGTGGACGGTAAAGATCAACGCCGCAGTACACGAGCTCAGCCTCTCATACTCCCGATTCATCAACATGATGAAGGTTGCAAACATCGCCATCGACAGAAAAGTCCTTGCGCAGCTTGCAGAAAAGCACCCGGAAGTATTTACAAAAATTGTACACGCTGCAAAATAGTCATCAGCGCAAATCAAAACACCCTCGATCATCTCGAGGGTGTTTGTTATAGCTCGCCTACTCTTGAATGAGGCTCACGGTGTCACCAAGATGATACGCAGGAAAGAAACTGTCAGGAAGCAATTGCACAAGCTTCGTCCATTGAGTGCCATATAACGCTGTAGCAATATCCGCCGTTGGAATCCACTGCAACGTTCCATTCGCGCTCACGGCATACACTTTTGACGTGCTTGCCAGCTGCACTAACGTTGTGCCCGGCTTATACGTCACTGTTCCACGCAATGGGATAGACCCCATGACATCTGCATCAATCATCGTCACCGTTGAAAAGTCGTTGTACCAGGAGAAAAACGTGCTTTCGTTTTGGAACAGATACCGTCCCCCATCGCTACCGCAATAATACACTGCCGAGCTCTCCGCCGTACGAATCAACGCATCCGATGTACACGCAACATCACTGGTCGCCACAGCAATCTGTTGATCGACGTTAATCGACGTTGCCCGCGAACGCTCTTCTGTAGGATTGAGAGTATAGACCGAAGATGTTTCCGTCATCGCCACGGAAGAAAGCGTAGAAAGAAGGGATTTCTGTGCAGCAATGAGAAATGAATATGGGTTCACAATCTCGTCCCCTCGTAGCATCTCAAAATGAACATGAGGACCGGTACTCTCCGCATTTCCACTGTCACCAACGTACGCAATATGCTGGCCACGCGTAACCCGCACCCCCTTACGAATGCCAGGAGCATACGCATTCCCCACGCCACCCAATCCGTCATCTGTGCCCGGCGTATCGTTATTTACATGGACGTAATTGTATTGGTACCCATCGTCGCCCCCCAGCATAATCATGTACCCGTAGCTTGGCTCTTCAGTTGGTGCAAACAGAATCACTCCATCTGCTGCCGCAAGCACCGGCAGCATCTTTTTTGCCATAATATCCGTAGCATGATGCACACGCCCACCGCCCCGCGCAAACAAAAAATCATTTTGAAAGCTCACCTCTCCCTTCACCGGGAATACAATGGAATGATCCTCCTGCGCCCACGCGACCTGCGGCACCGCAACGAAGCACAACAGCCCAAGAAGCCAATACTTCATAGAAGCTCAGTATACCAATATCGAGGTGATTTTGGAAGATTCCAGCCCCCCCCTCAAAACATGTTAAACTACCAATATAATCTATCTGTATGGTGAACGATGAGAGGCCTATGGCACCCGTGGGAGATGGAACAGATATTAGTGAACGAGGCGCGCGCAATACATACTGAAGGGCTTACAGTACTGCTCCAAAAGATGACTACCGCGTTTCCGAGTTCATTTTTTCCGGCACGCATTACGCAAGAGCTTTTACATAATCCACGATTATCGATCGCGATGCTGATCAATTCGTCGACCAGTCCTGCGTTGTATAAAAGTATTCTGAATGATTGTGATCGTGTTACGGCGCCAATTGATGCCACGAAAGAAACAAAAGATAGGGTAATAAGTAAGTCTGCCACCAACTCGGTTGCAGATTTTCTTTTTGGTTAGCCATGAAATGACGTTTTCCACACCAATGAGTAAGTTTGCCACCAAATATGGCGCAAACTTCTTGTCCGTTTTGTTCATTTTCTCGGTCATGGC
>CALRGY010000019.1 GCA_943358395.1 Candidatus Uhrbacteria bacterium
CCGATCGCCATAAAGATTCCGTTGCACGTGATCGAGCCTTCTTCGCCCGTGACGACATTTCGTGTTCGGATGCCGGTAACGTGATCATCGCCAAGAATTTCTTCGACCGTCGTGTTCGTTACGATCGTGATTTTTGGGTTATTTCTTGCCTTTTCAACCATAATCTTCGACGCGCGGAATTCATCTTTTCGATGAACGATCGTTACTGTATTTGCAAAACGGGTAAGGAACGTCGCTTCTTCCATTGCCGTGTCTCCCCCGCCAACTACCACAACCTCTTTTCCACGGAAGAAGAATCCATCGCACGTTGCACATGCGGAAACGCCCTTACCCTGCAATCGCTCTTCACCCGAAACCCCAAGCCACATCGCGGATGCACCGGTTGCAATAATAACGGCCTGTGTTTCAATGGACTGCGTTGCAGTTTTCACAGTGAAGGGCGACGACGTTCCAATGATCTCCGTTACCACATCGTCGATCATTACTGTGCCGAATCGCAAAGCCTGCTTTTTCAATTTTTCCATCAAATCCGATCCCAATACACCATCAGGTTCACCTGGCCAATTCTCTACATCAGACGTAAGCGTTAATTGCCCACCGGGCTGTAAACCAGCAATCATCGTTGGCGCAAGATTCGCCCGTGCCGCATAAATCGCTGCAGTGTAGCCCGCAGGTCCAGAACCGATGATCACGACGTTTTGGGAAGCCATAGATGAGAAAAGTTTATCACGAAAGCATCAACCTGACTTCACCAGCCACTCTTATCGAACTCCTCCCCCGACCCCTCCATAAATGGAGGGGAGAATCTCACTGATTCGTCTCAATGCCTCATCAAGATTCGTGATAACAACCTCGTTCTGTATTCTTAATACAAGATAACCAGCATCCTCAAGGTATGTTTGGCGCTCACAATCGTAACGCTGTATTTCGGGCTCATTGTGAATTTCACCATCAAGCTCAATGATAAGTTTCCATTGATTGCAATAAAAATCGACGACAAACGGCCCAATGCCATGTTGTCGTCGAAATTTTAATCCTTGAAATTGCCTATTTCTTAACGATATCCAAAGTATCTTTTCCGCAACAGTCTCTTCTTTACGGAGAAGTCTTCGTTGATCCTTCAGAACCGAATACCCCCAAATACGGTCACCGGAAACACGAAGAGCGAGATCGATACCCTCTCCCCCATTTATGGGGGAGTCGGAGGGGGAGTTCGGCGGCATCTTTTCTTGAAACTCCATGAGATCTACAGATGCCTTCCGACACGTTCCGCTAACACATCTTTCGTCATAGCTCCTGCAAATTGCTCCACCACGGCACCGCCTTTCATTACCATAAACGTTGGAATGGAAAGCACGTTGTATCGCTGTGCTAAATCTGGAGCTTCGTCCACATTCACCTTTACCACCAGAACATTGGGATGCTCTTGCGCGTACGCCTCCAATGTTGGCGCCATCATTTTACATGGACCGCACCATGGCGCCCAGAAATCAATCAATACCGGCAACGAAGACTGTAATACGATTTGATCAAAGTTCGATGAATTGAGTTCTTGCATAAAAAGAGTTGCCTCAAAAAATACGTTATTTTGCGCCCTCCACGCTCAATGTTCGAGCATGAAGTTCTTCTGTATAGGCCTCAAGAATATCACCAACTTCAACTTTCGTCTTTCCCACAAAACTCAATCCACAGTCTTGCCCAGCAAGCACATCTTTTACCGCAGACTTTCCGCTTTGCAACGCCTCAATTTTCCCTTCTCCCATAATCTGCCCATTGCGCAGCACGCGAATAATGGCATTCGGGATAAGCTTGCCTTTCTTTACCTTTGCACCAAGAATATGACCTTTATCCGTTTTCTTAAACAGTGCCAATACTTCTGCGACTCCAATTTCTGTGTGAATCTTTTCCGAAGGAATCAGCTTCTTTAGGCGTTCAACGGTATTTTCGAACAGCTTATAAATCACGGAATATTCCTCCACTGCAACGTGTTTATCACGTGCAAGTGCGTGGGCAGCAGGCGTTGGTTTCACATTAAATGCGAGCATCACCGCATTCGCCGCCTCTGCACGCAGCACCTCGGCATCGGAAATATTCCCCAAGCCTTTGCCGACAATCGTTAACCCAACATACGGATTATCAACCTTTTCCAACATACCAATAATCGCCTCAAGCGACCCAAGCATGTCTGCCTTCACAAAAACGTTTAATACCGCCTTCGAACCATCGACTTCAACTTCTTCATCTGTTTGCCCGGTAGTTTTTACTGTCATTTGCCCAACCGCACTCTTCTTGGTGGCTTGAGACTTAATGGCTTCTAATGTATCCGCATGTTCCGGAACCTCCAAAATATCCCCCACCGATGGCGCTTCTTTCAAACCAAGAATCATGACTGGGGTGGACGGTGGAGCTTCTTTGATCGCTTTGCCGTCAAATGATTTCATGGCACGCACTCTCCCGTAATGCACACCGCGCACCGATAAAATATCAGAAGTGCGCAATGTTCCCGCCTGAACAATAATCGTCGCAACAGGTCCTTGTCCTTTATCGACGTGGCTTTCGATAATCGTTCCCACGGCTTTCCGGTTCGGATTCGCAACGATGGTGGCTTTTTCCAAATCCGCCACTAACAACACCATGTCGAGCAGCTGATCGATATTTGCTCCGGTTTTTGCAGATACTGGCACACAAATCGTCTTCCCTCCCCAATCTTCTGGAGTAAGCCCGAGTTCACCCAATTGGCTCTTCACCAATTCGATATTCGCACCCGGCTTATCCATCTTGTTGATCGCCACAACGAATGGAAGCTTTGCTGCCTTAATAATGTCGATCGCTTCACGGGTTTGTGGGCGCATGCCGTCGTCTGCCGCAATAACGAGAATAGCCACGTCCGCAACCTTTGCTCCACGTGAACGCATGACGGTAAATGCTTCGTGACCAGGAGTGTCAATAAACGTGAGCAATTTGCCATCTTTCACTACCTGGTACGCGCCAATGTGCTGGGTAATACCGCCAGCTTCCGTATCAATCACCCGCGTTTTCCGAATGGTATCCAAAATAAGCGTCTTTCCATGGTCGACGTGCCCCATCACCACAATCACCGGTGGGCGCGCAACCTGATCTTCCGCGTGATGGGATTCTTCTTCCTTCACTTCCGCCATACGGTCTGCCGCATGCGCATCCACAGATTCGTCTGCAGATTCCATGGGCTCCGTAATAAATCCAAGATCTTCCGAAACAATCGAAGCGGTTTCGTAATCAATACGCTCATTCAGTGAGGCAAGAATGCCCGCTTTCATAAGCTCCTGCATGACTTTCGCAACCGGCATGTTCAGCGCAACCGCAAATTCGCGCACCGAAAGCGTTGGTGGAATTTTCACCTTTGGCGCGTCGCCAGACTTCACCTTTTCCTTCAGAAGCATCTGTGCCTTCTGATTCTCCATTTTTTGCTGGAGATACTGGCGTTTCTTATAATCTTGCCACGCATTCATGATGCGCCCAGCGTCACGATCTGGAATTTTGATCGCCTTCCCACCAATGTCAAAGCCAAGTTCCGGCAATTTGGAACGCAATTCTTCCGTCGGCACCCGTAAACGACGAGCAAGTTCAGAGATATTCATGCGCCAGAGTGTACCGAAGAAAGGGGTTTGTCGCAAGCTATTTTCTATGGGATACTAGGGGTATATGCAGCATCACATCGTTGTTACACCGCTTCGAAAAGCAGTGACATCACTTGCGCTTGCACTGAATCGATTCTCTTCTCCGGATACAGATAGCGACGACATTGAGCGTGAAATGATGCGTGACGCCGTTATTCAACGGTTTGAATATACGTATGAACTTTCCTGGAAAATGCTGAGGCGTGTTCTCCGAACAACGGCTCCGCAATCAAAAACCGACGGGCTCCTTTCCATGAAAGATCTGTATCGTCTTGGATATGAAGCTGGATTGATTACCGATCCAAAAGCATGGTTCTCCTACCATGAGGCACGAAATATCACCTCCCACGTATACGACGAAAAAAAGGCAGCGATTGTCATCGGTGCGGTGATCCACTTTGCTCCCGACGCCCAAAAGCTTCTAGAAACCCTGGAAAACAGCTATGTCGCTTAACGTTGCGCCCGAGGATCTTCATGAAGTTCAACGTATTCTTCACGGAATTATCCCCGATCGAACCGTGGTCGCATTTGGCTCGCGCGTAAAAGGCACGGCTCGCCCATCGTCGGATCTCGACCTCCTTGTCCTCAACGATCCACCCCTGACACTCGATGAACTCTCTGCACTCACCATGGCATTTTCCGAATCAAATCTCCCCTATTTCGTCGACATCGTCTCAGACGCAGACATCGATGATGAATTTCGAAGCATCATCATGAAACAAACGGAGAAGGTGCAAAATGAATCGTCGCGTGCATGAAATCGATGATATCCTTCGTGATATCAATCGGCATGCGGTTTGTCCATATTTCGGTGTAGCGCACTGTGGAGTCATGTTTCCAGTATTCCGCAACCTGAACTTCTTCGGTGTGATAGCGTTCTAGGCGAACGTCGATAACGTGAGCAAGGTCGTCATGTCGTCCGCGAACCTTCAAACGCTCGCGCACATCATCGTCGGAAAGCAGCAAGTGAATGACGTGCGTGGGACGATCAAGGGAAATATATTTTTTTAATGATTCCATGGATCGCGTGTACCCATTCAAAATATAGCCTTTTGCGCACGATTCATCCGCAAGTTTCCGCTGAAGCAGTCGGTCAACAATCTCCTGTGGCACCATTTCTCCTTTTTGCATCGATGCTGCCGCAATCGCACCGTCCGGCGTTTGACGTACAATTTCCTCACGCAACATGCCACCCATAGAAATACTCGGAATACCGAACGTTGCCGAAAGCACTGTTGCGTGAGTATCCTTCCCTGATCCTGGCGGCCCACACAGCACAATTTTTATCGGTGAATTCATACGTAAAGAGTATAAATGACTCGTAGCAATTTATCGAATATCAGGGTACTCTAATAAAGATATTAGGGCTTTCTATTTGCGGCGAGTTTGGGTGCGCAACGAGCAAAACTCGTGAGACGTACTTCTCGGTACGTTGAATGATTTTGCGATGATGCAAGCCCAAAATCGACCAAATAAAAAGCCCGACTATGCCATTTCTTCTGATCGATAAACCCGCAGGGATCACCAGCCACGATGTTGTTGATGCAGTAAGAAAGATCACCGGAGAACGCACAGTTGGTCATGCTGGAACACTTGATCCTTTTGCTACCGGTCTTCTCATCGTCGGCGTTGGACGAGAATCGACGAAGCACCTGAATGCATTCCTTGGGATGGGAAAAACGTATGAGGCGACGATTCGGATCGGGGAAAGCTCGACGACGGGAGATCCGGAGGGGGAAATCTCGACCCCCTCCGACTCCCCTTTTGTAGGGGGAGGGTTCTCGGCTGAAGTGATCGAAGGCGCAATGAAGAGCCTTACTGGAAACATTCTCCAAATCCCGCCAATGCATTCGGCGATAAAGATCGGGGGACAGAAACTGTATAATCTGGCAAGAAAAGGCATCGAAATTGATCGTCCACCAAGACCGGTGACGATTTCACGATTTGTTATCGCGAAAGAGGCGGCGCAGCGCACCGTCTCTACGATTCCTTTCGACCTCCCCGTTGTCATCGACTGCTCATCGGGAACGTATATCCGCGCCATTGCCCGCGATCTTGGCGAGAAGCTTGGTACCGCCGGGTACCTCACCCAGCTTCGCCGAACCGCCATTGGCACGCACACCATTGATTTCGCAACTCCGTTAAACCAAATAACACCGGAAAACTGGGTAACGTTGGCGAAAAAGCTCGTAGCGTGATACGCTCGTGGCGTAAATCTTGATGACCTTGACCGACTCCAATACTGATAGCATCCGGGTATGATTTCGACGTTTTTGCACCAATTTCCCCACGCAATCCTGTACCGCAACGGCGTTTAGCCTGTTTCTTGGAGTTCGGCAGGGTGACTGTTTTTTATGCCTATCGCCCTCACCGCATTTCTCGCGATTATCGCTGGAAGTGCCATTGGATACATTATTCGTGACATTCGCGGGAAACAGATTGCTGGAAGTGCCGAAACTCGCGCAGAGGACATCCTCAAAAAAGCCCATGCCGAGGAAGAGCGCATGAAACGCGATGCGGAATCCCACAAGCAAAACGTTCTTCAGGCAGCACGAAACACCGAACAGCAGCTTCTTCTCGATGCCAAGGAGCGCGCGATGAAGCTCATCGAAGACGGAAAGCGCGAGCTCGTGTTCCACGAAACTGGCTTGAAAGAAGCACAAACACGCATTGCAGACCGGGAACGCCGTTTTAACGAAACACTCTTAGATTTTGAAAACAAAAAAACCAAACTCGAAGAGGAGAAAGAAAAGCTCCTCGAAACAAAAGCAGGTATCACTGCGCTGCACGATGAGGCATTCGCAAAGCTTCAATCCGTTGCTGGAATGACAAAAGACGCTGCAGCAGAAGTGCTCTTTGCCCGCATCGAGGAAACCGAAACCGATGCCATGCTTTCCCGCATTCGGAAAATGGATCAAATCAGCGAAGACGAAATTGAGGCAAAAGCGCGCAAAATGCTTTCGCTTGCCATGAGCAAATTTGCAAGCAGTCAGGTGGTTGATGCGAGTACCACATTCGTCGATCTTCCAAGTGACGACATGAAAGGAAGAATTATCGGAAAAGAAGGGCGCAACATCAAAACTCTTGAGCATCTCACGGGATGTGAGCTGATCATCGACGACACCCCAAACTCAATCACCATCAGCGGCTTTTCCCCGGTTCGTCGCCAAGTGGCAAAGCGCGCATTGGAAATGCTCCTCAAAGACGGTCGCATTCAGCCAGCAAAGATTGAAGAAGCAATTACTGCCGCAAAACAAGAGCTCGCAAAAGACATGCGAAAAGCTGGAGAAGATGCGCTCTACGAGCTTGGCATTCCTGTTCCTTCCATCGATCCAAAGCTCGTTGCCATTCTTGGTCGTTTAAAATTCCGTACCAGTTATGGGCAAAATGTTCTTCAGCACTCTGTAGAGGTTGCACGCCTTTCCGGAATGATGGCAGAAGAATTAGGAGCCGATGTGTTTCTGTGTAAAAAAGGTGGGCTTTTTCACGATATTGGTAAGGCGGTTGATCACGATATGCAGGGTGCACACCCACAAATTGGGTACAACATCATGAAAAAGTTCGGTTTCTCTGAGGAGCTCTGCTACCAATCTATTGCACACCACGAAGATAAGCCACGAACGTTGGAGGGAGTGATTGTGAAAGCGGCAGATGCGATGAGCGGCGCACGCCCTGGTGCACGCCGGAACAGCATCGAGGAATACTTGCAGCGTCTCCAAGACCTAGAAATGACAGCCTCTGGATTCCCTGGCGTCGAGAAAGTATATGCCATTCAAGCTGGCCGTGAAGTACGCGTGTTTGTACAGCCGGGCGTGGTGACAGACATGGCGGCATATCAGCTTGCACGAGACATCGCGAAGAAGATTGAAGCAGACCTCACATATCCCGGCGAAGTACGCGTCACGATTATTCGCGAAACACGAGTAACGGAATACGCGCGATAATGCAATTCATTTGACTCAGATTGAAAATATCGCTAAGATAAGCGCATTATACTAACAATCGCTTTATGAATAAGGCAGAATTTTCACTCCGATTGTCTGAAACGCTGAGCATTCCAAAAAAGTCTGCCGAAGATATGATCGAAGCGTTTGAAGCGATCATCACCAAAACGCTTCTTGCAGGCGAAGAAGTAACCCTTGCGGGGTTTGGTACCTTTTCTGGCCGTACACGCTCCGCGCGCATGGGAGTGAACCCACGCAACCCCAGTGAAAAGATTCATGTGCCCGCTGTTCGCGTTCCAAAGTTTAAAGCAGGGAAAGCACTCAAAGATGCGCTCAAAACACAGGGGAACACCGAAAATGCTACGGTGTCACGATAATGATCGTGGTCAACGCGTGGGCAAGAATCAGCGCGATGCCGATACCCATTACAATCAACACCACATTCAAGACGGCTCGAGCATCTTTGTCATCGTTCACGAACCCCATAAAAATGTACCCAGCGAACCCGATAATGAGCAGAAGAGGAAAACCGGTCAATACAATGCCGGCAAGAAGAAGTGTAGACATATTGCGTACAGTATATCAGAAAAAAATGACCTCCGTACTGGAGGTCATTTTTTGGTGCACCGGGCGGGATTCGAACCCACGACCAAGTGATTAAGAGTCACCTGCTCTACCGCTGAGCTACCGATGCATGGTGAACGTCCTTATTTTGTCCATTTTCGGTTTGCTTCCTCAATATGATCGACGACGTACCGAGAAGTACGTCTTGACGCTCATATTTTCGTCGCGCACCGAAACTTGCCTAAAATAAGAACGTTCAACGATCAAAAGTATGCACAATTTTTTGACCAGGGTCAAGAAAACACGTATCATCTTGGCGTGATCGTTTTTGCGGGCATAGCTCAGTTGGATAGAGCATTTGGCTTCGAACCAAAGGGTCGGGGGTTCGAGTCCCTCTGCTCGCACCAAAAAATGAGGAACCAATCGGTTCCTCATTTTCTTTACCATCCCTTTTCTTTTAATGCGTTTGCTGCCGCTGAAATCTGCGCCTCTTGCTTACTGGTCCCTTCCCCTTTCGCGACTAAATCCTTGCCGATATACGCCCCCATGATAAACGTCTTCTGATGATCTGGCCCCGATTCTTCGAGCACTTTATAGCTTGGCGTCACCGAAAGCTTAGACTGCGCAGATTCTTGAAACTTACTTTTTGGATCGATGTACGACCGTTCGGCGATAATATCGCCAAGCTTTGAAACAACATGTTTCAAAATAAACGTCTTAGAAAGCTCCCAACCAAAATCCAAATAGATCGCGCCGATAATCGCCTCCATCGCATTGGCAAGAATATATCTGCGCGCTTTGGAATTTGCGTCTTTCTCTTCACCACGAGAAAGATACAAATACGGCTCAATTCCAATATCGTTCCCAATCACTGCCAAGCTATCACCGTTCACAATAGACGATCGCCACGTTGTAAGCTCCCCTTCTGGATTCTCGAACGTATTGTACAAATACTCTGTCACCACAAGCTCCAGCACCGCATCGCCCAAAAATTCCAATCGCTCATTATGCGCCAACGGAAAATCTGGGTGCTCATTCAAATACGAACGATGCACCACCGCTTGCTCTAAATGACCATCAGACTTCAAAGGAATCTCTAAAATCTTTGCCAATGCTTCAATATCTTTCTGCATACTATACTTTTGCCTCTTCAGGCGCTTTCTTTTCTTTATCTGCTTCCTTCACTTCACCTTTTTCTGCCATATCTTTCAACACTGCCCCCAAAACACCATTCACAAACTTTCCCGATGCTTCGCCTCCAAATTTCTTTCCAATCTCGATTGCTTCGTTAATGGCAACTTTCGACGGGATCGATGCATCAAACCGAAGCTCATACACCCCAAGCCTCAAAATAGCACGATCGATGGCGGTAATGGTGTTCACCGTCCAATTCGGCATAAACGTCGCAATCATGGCATCAATACTGGGAAGATGCGCAATAATCGCCCCCACCTGATTTTCCACATATCCCCCATCGTCAAACGCTGGAGCAAACTCTTCGCGTACCAATGCAACCACTTCCGGAAGCCGCACCGTCTCCTGCCCCCTAAAATCCCATTCATACAGGACCTGCATAGCCATGGTTCTGGCTAAATGACGATTAGACATAGATGCACGCAGTATACCCAAAAACACGAAAGCCCGCCAAACGGCAGGCTTTGTGTGTTTATGCGTGATTATGTCCTTCGTGGCCAGGTTCAACGGATGTCTTTTTTGTTGCTTTTGCCACTTTTTCAGCCTTTGGTGCCTTTACCGCCTTTGCTTTCACCGTCTTGGCGATAGCTTTTTTGACGACTTCAGTACCTTTCTTAGCGATATTGCGATCACCGTAGGCTCCGCAATTCTTACACGCACGATGAGGCAAAAGAATCGCTTCACACTTTGCGCACACCATCACCTGCTGTGGCTTGAGTGCGTGATGTGACCGACGACGACGAACTTTAGAGCGAGAGCTTCGAAATGACGGCAATGGCATAGACGGTAATTATAGGGGAAGAATGGGCGAATGATAGCCAAAAAGCACCAGAGCGTCAAGAAAAATAGGTACCACCGGCTGGTCGCGCAGGATCTCGAACTCCCTGTATCCCCGTCTTTGCCGAATCAGAATCATCCAATTCATGACCCTCCGATGCAAGAGCCTTTCGATGAGATCGCTCCGCCCTCTCGGTAACACCATCTCTATATCGTTGACCGTCTAATGATGAGAGCACCCTCCCCGGCACCGATGCACGACCTTTTTTCCCATGCTGCGGATCAATAGCCCTCTGCATCACCAATCGCGCCCAATTCAGCTCAGCAAGAGGAGCGACCACATCGTTCGGCCTATTTCCAGGACCATCTTGGCACTCGAGGAGCTTTTTATTAAAGGCTGCTTCAATACTCGCCGATGCTGCCTTCGTCGTAATCCCCAAAATATTCGCCGCTTTTTCAAGCACGATCTGCTCATCCGTCTTTTCTACCCTCTCAACAAGAACATCAACCTGCCCACCGGAAAAATTCTCTTCTTCCATATATCCCTAATTACTTTGCCATCTTTCCCACCACCGGCCATTCAAGCCCCCGACGCTTCGCAGAATCATACACAGACCACGCCTTCGTCTTTTTACCCTTCTGAGGAACCTTTGCTGCAACTATTTCCGCGATCACCTCATTTGCCACCGTAAAATTAATCTTTGCCTCATCAGCGGGGATCAGTCCCTCACGTATTTCTCCATTCGGTCCGGTCTTCATCTTCTTCTGAGCGATCAACTCCTTAAATCGATCAGCATTTGCCCGAAGAACAAGCTCGCTAATGTATCCCACCTTATCCGTCATAGCGTTCAATCCTTGCGCATTCATCATTTTCCGAATAATCGCATAAATAATCTCCCCCTTCCGCATCACGTGCTCAGGATTCTTCGCGGTTGGAATGTCCTCATACTTCTTGCCCGTTGCCTGATTTGGACGGAAATACGCAATACCACTTGCTTCTACCGATGATCCAACATTGTTCTCCGCCGATTCCCCCGGAGTTACAACGAGCTGCGCGCTCAACGCCGACACATCTTCTACACCTTCCGATCCTGCGCCTTCCGACGACACCATCGTTTTCCCTTTTTCAGCCCGTTCAATAGCCACAACGTCTTTTTGCTGTTCATCCTTCATAGCATCAATATGCCCCCACACCGTTTCCATATTCAACCTTTGCCCAATCTGCAAATCCGATCCATCAGAACCTGTGGCAAAGCCATTGCTCTCAAGTAACGCATGCGCCAAAAAGTTTACTCTGGTGTGATTCGGCTTCAACCCAGCGCTCACAAGCATGTCCTGCACAATCCCCTCCCCCGTATCCCCACGCTTCGCTGTATATGTTCGTGCCTCACGATTCTCTTCTCCTTTTTCCTCATCGCCCATCCGGAAATCTGAAGCATCAATCGTACCCGAATCATCCATATCCCCCCGCGCAAAACCACCAAGATCATCATCATTTTCTCCATCTACGCCAACATCAGCACGCATCTCACGCTCCGCAGCCTCCGCTACCACCCTCTCTCTCCATTCTTTATTCTGATTCTCATCCGTCACCTCGCCCACAATCCCCAACGCAATCCCCACCGCAAGCACCGCGCCCCGAATCACCCTCCCCGGCGCCGCCACTGCATTCGCAACCGCATCACCAAATCGAGCAAAGAATCCTGGCTTTTTCTGTACCGCAGGAAGCAACGGGACAACAACAGGCGCAGGCGGAAGAACCAAAGAAGCCGGAACGGGAAGATTATTTTTCACCGACGCCCTTTCTTCTGCCCGCTTTTTCGCAACGATATAGGTTAGCAGAATATCCCGAGCACGATTTATTTCTTGAATACGCTCACCATCCTGTGCCGACATAGCTAACAGGAATGCATGTTGATGAGCTGTATGTACTTCCGCGGCATTTTCGGGTAAAGAAATATTTAAAATTCGAGCACTTTCCTCCCGAAGATCGATATGTCTTAATAAAGAGATTCTAGCGGCATTTAATTTCTTAAGTCTTTCTTCGAAGATTGTGTATTGCTCCTGAGAAAAGTGGGCACCTCGGGTATCTTTATACAAATCAGCGAGCTTACTGTCATATGCTTTAATCACTTCCGATTTTGCGGCACTAGATCCTAAACCAAGTCTTGTCGCAGCAACTCCAGGGCGCAATAGAGCATTATCTCCTGTTACGAAATCGCGAACAGATTCATGACTATCTAAAGCTACTACATCTTTTTGACTAGAAGAGAATTCAGAAAGACTTCCTTTTAAAGGAATACCGCTTACAACATTTTCTTTTTTATGCGTATCTTTTGCAGGCTCTAATGCAGGATCTAAGAATCTTAGCATTCGCAAACGAGCGGTGGAGAGTTCATGTAATCGAGCGCGCTCTTCTTCTGAAAAAGCACCCTCCTCTTGAAGGGTTCTCCCGCCATCCTTTTCCGCAGCAACAAGCCGCTGCAAAGCCGAAATATATCCACGCTCAACTTCACTCGTATTAGACCATGAAACAATCCCCAAGACATTCGCTGCATCTTGAACTGGCCCTGGAATCATTGTTAAAAGACGTTCTCGAAAAACATCGCCTCGCACCCTCATGCGTAAATACTCATTAGAGACACTAAGAAAAGCTGTGAGATCTTCTTCTGGATACTTTGGGAGAACAGAATTTTCATGAATAACGCTTTCCTGAACAGAATCATCAATGATCTGCAAACCTACAGGAGATCGATACTTTTTAACATCCGCTATACGCAAATTCACATTCACGACACGCCGTGCAAGGTCGTTAGTACTCAAATCCGAATACGAAGCCCCATCTATTCCAATATCAGGATACGTACCACAAAGAAGCATAAACTCTCTCAATAAACGTTGAGCGGCGGCGTTCGCTTCACCCATCAAGCGCATAATTCCTTGAGCAGTAGTTTCTTTGTCTACAATACTGATGGCATTCGCACGCTCTCTTGTTACACCATTCAAAATAAAAGGTGATACTTTTTGGAATGAAGATTCCCGGGCTTCGAGAAAAGAAACTTTCTGGCTACCTTCTCCCTCAGAAAATGTTTTAATGGGAGCCGACTCAACAACGGTAACCCCTCCAAGAACAGGGGTGCCCACGTGCGATTCATTGTCAGATTCACCGTTGAGATCAAAAACATGTTCAGGATCACTGGGGACGATACCTGGAAGATGCGTAAAAGAAGGGACAGATCTATCACCTCGTTCTAATAAATACTTTCCGGCTATGTCTAAAGTCCAATTCTCCTCATCTGAATCCTCTTTATCGCGAAGAGTCCCATCCTCATGAGGGGGCGCAGCAGGTGTCAATTCATGAGACTCGTATACTGCCATAGAAAACAATTTCCCCTATTTTACCACGAAAAAAATCCTCCATTGCAGGAGGATTTTTTCTAGAGTGATTTTTTCTCTTACTCTTTTCCTTCTTTTTCCGCAGCCCCAGCAACCACTGTGGCTGTGGCAACCATGTCACCGGCTTGTTTGAAGCGCATGACGCGGACGCCTTGGGTGGCGCGGCCGATGACGGAGACGGAGGTAACGGACGTGCGGATGATTTGCCCGCCTTGGGACATGATGAGTAAGTCACGGGAGTCTTTCATTTCCGTCACATATGCGCCAACCAGCTTTCCGGTTTTCGGCGTGATCTGTGCGGTTTTAATCCCGGAACCACCACGGCCCTGAATGCCGTATTCCTCAATGTCTGTTCGCTTGCCGTACCCATTGCCCATAATGGTGAGTAACTGTCTTCCCTCTTTTTGTGCTTCCGAAGAAATCACTTCCATGCCGATAATTTCATCGTCACCCTTCATCTTCATGCCGCGAACACCAGCTGCAACACGACCCATCGCACGAACATCGTCTTCGTTGAACCGAATAGACATTCCGTTCATCGTCGCCAACATCACCTGGTCTTTGCCTGTAGACGTGCGCACCCACTGCAGGTTATCTCCATCATTCAATTTGATAGCGATTAATCCCGACTTTCGCACATTCTCAAAGTCTTCAAGCTTTGTTTTCTTAATCGTCCCCCTGTTCGTCACCATCATGATGAATTTTGCCCCAAGTTGCTTTTTCAAATTTCCCACAAGCACAGACGTGACCCGCTCCCCCGGGCCAAGCTCCAAGAAGTTCACAATCGCTTGGCCTTTTGCTGTGCGTGATGCCTCTGGAATTTCATACGCCTTCAAGCGGAACACTCTTCCCCGCGAGGTAAAGAACATCATGTCTTCATGCGTGGTGGCGGAATAAATCGCCTCAATAGCATCTTCTTCCTTGGTGGTCAGCCCAATCACACCCTTTCCGCCCCGCACCTGCTGCGTAAACGTATCTGGTGGCAACCGCTTAATGTATCCGTCCTTCGTCATCATGACGACAGCAGGAACGTCCGCGATAATATCTTCCATGGAGAATTCCTTTACCCCAGACTTCACAATCTTCGTTCGTCGTTCATCGCCAAACTTCTCGGCAAGAACAACGAGTTCTTCACGCAGCACAGCGAGCAATTTCTTTTCGCTCTTCAAAATAGCTTCCAGTTCTGCCTTGATTTTCATCTTTTCGGCATATTCCTGTTCGATGCGCATTTGCTCCAAGTTCGCGAGTGCCTGCAAGCGCATTTCCAAAATAGCAATCGCTTGGCGTTCGCTCATGGAAAATTGCTTCATGAGGTTCACGCGTGCTTCGTCCTTATCCTTCGATTTCTTAATGGTTGCAATCACCTTGTCGATGTTTGCAAGTGCAATGCGCAACCCATCCAAAATATGCAACCGATCATCAATCTTCGCTAAATCGTATTCGGTGCGACGTTTTACCACGTCTTTCCGGTGCTTAATGTGCTCCTCAAGAATCTGCTTCACGTTCAGCACGCGAGGCTGAATGCCGTCGATGAGCGCGAGCATGTTGTAGTGGAACATCGTTTGCAATTGTGTAGCTTGATACAAACGATTCAACACTTTCCGAGGATAGGCATCTTTCTTCAGCTCGATCACGATGCGAACACCTTCTTTATTCGACTCATCGCGAATGTCGCGAATGCCTTCCAATTTCTTTTCCCGCACCAAATCCGCAATCTTTTCAATCAACGTGCTTTTGTTCACGAGGTACGGAATTTCGGAGACGATGATACTCGACGTATCCTTCTTTCCCTCCACAATATCCGCTTTAGCACGCACCACCACTCCCCCACGCCCCGTGGCATACGCAGCACGTAAGTCGTTTGCACCGTAAATAATACCGCCCGTAGGAAAATCTGGACCCGGCATCACCTCGACGATCTCATCAATCGTGGTTTCTGGATTGTCGATCAGTTTCAAAATCGCTGTGCTAATTTCCTTCACGTTATGCGGAGGAATATTCGTTGCCATGCCCACGGCAATACCGATCATGCCGTTAAGCAACAGGTTTGGGAGCTTCGCAGGCAAAACCGCAGGCTCATCATGACTGCCGTCGTAGTTTGGCACAAACGGCACCGTATTCTTTTCAATATCAATCAACATCTCCTCCGCAATTGGCGAAAGTTTTGCCTCCGTATACCTGTACGCTGCCGCACCGTCCCCATCCATGCTGCCGAAATTTCCTTGCCCCGTAACCAGCGGATACCGGAATGAGAAATCCTGTGCCATACGCACCATGCTGTCGTACACGGAAATATCGCCGTGCGGGTGATATTTACCCAGCACTTCTCCCACGATGGTTGCAGATTTACGAAACTTCGCATTGGCACGCAAGCCAATATCCCACATAGCGTACAGAATACGACGATGCACCGGCTTCATGCCGTCGCGCACATCTGGCAATGCTCGGGAAACAATCACCGACATCGCATAATCCAAATATGCCTTCCGCATTTCTGTAGAGATACTCTGCTGAATAAGCCCGCCCACCGGTACCAGCCCCGCTTCTTCAGCTGGGAGAATATCAACGCCTTTGTTGTCAGAAGTCTGTGCCATAGAATATTTATAGGACGTTCTCATTTTGTCTATTTTCGACTCAGATCATCGGAAAATCGTTCAACGTACCGTTAAGTACGTCTCACGAATTTTCCTCGATCTTCATCGAAACTAGCCTAAAATGAGAAAGTCCTAATTTATTGAGCTTGGGGTGAAGAAAAGAAACCCGGAATTGTTTGTGCTTGTGTTTTTGCGGCATCAATGACATCGGCTGCGTCACTCGTCACGCCACGTAATCGTTCACGGCTCCATGTCATTCGCATCTGAATTGCGGCACCGATAGCAACGCAGAGCAGAACCCCCGCAAGAAGCAACGCCCGCTTTCCTGCGAAAAATCGCCGCTTTGGAACAATAATGCGCTGCGCTTCCATACTGCTATCCTCGGGTAAGCACCACGACTGCCATATCTTCTTCCGGCAATGCGGCACGAGTGATTTTATAGCGGGCAACGGTTTCCACGGGCGCACCAATTTCTCGCACAAATGCTGCACTTTCGGCATAACCATCACCCTCAAATGCATTGATGTAGATTGGAATTGCCACCCGTGGCTCGATTTGCGTCACCAATTCTGCTGCTGCCGATGCACCAAGTACATCATTACCACCAGCAGGAACCAATAAAATATCTACCGCGCCCAATGCTTCCTGTTCTTTGGTAGACAGTGCACGATCGATGGCTCCAAGGAACCCCACATGCATCCCTTCAACGTCAAACCGATAAATAGTATGCGGCGTGCCATCTTTCTTTGGCGCAGAAATGCCCGTTGCAAACATGCCACACACTTCATATTCCCCAGCGTGGTCGACGACGAAAGGAGATTTTTCCCCATCATGCTCTGGCACAACAGCATCGATATTGCTTGTGGCATCGCCGTCATGCGTACGAATCACCATCGACGCAGCGATCTGCTTGGGGAATTTCCACACGCCTTCAGTTTCAAAAGGATTCGTCACCAAAGAAACATCAGCCTGCCCAGGTTTTGCGGTGAGAACAATACTGCCAGCACCATTCCACGTGATAATCATAGAGCTTCAATTCGGGGGTACGGTAACACATTTTATGAGGCATCGCTATCGTCGGCATTCCCATCCTCGCTGAGCACTTCAGACCAATATGCAATATCTTTTTGTACATCTTCTTCGGTTGGGTCTGGTTCAATCATAGACCACCCAGCTTCAAAGGTTGCCACACGAGCAAGAATATCACTTGTATATTGCTCATTCCGTTCGGCCATACCTTTCAAAACATCGATCATGCTTTGAATCCGTGCCGCGGTTTCCGTCCACATTGCAACCAACGTTTCGTACGTTCCCTTTCGGGCAACCGCGCGCTCATCACACTGCCGGTTCAGTACATCATGCGCTGCGGCAATTTCCCGATCAACGATCGATCGCTCATCAGCATTCAATGCCAATTCATACTGCGAGCTCTGCACGAAATCCAAAATATGCACGCCATACTTCACCACGGATTCCATTTTTTCCTTTACCGCATCATCAAGCTTTGCAAGAACCAATTTCTGCAACCGTGCCTCTTCGTCCCCAGCACACAGCTCCTCGTAGGCTTTTCTGTACGGAAACTCCTTTTTCCCAATATACACCAACGCCTGCACAATTTGCTCAACCGTCGACGACGGATTCGCTTCAATGTCATCTGCAAGCTGCCGCGCCTCTTGCTGAATCTCTTTAGGCGCCAGCGGAACTAATTTCGCCATTGCCTCTCGAAAATCCTTAATAATATCCTCATGTTGATGCGCCATAGTACGGGTAGTGTAACGGGAAGTGGGGGAAAAGACATGAGATCGGTGGGGAAAACTCATCATCGATACAATCAAAAAGCACCGGTTCGGGGTGGAATTCGGTGCTTTTGCCCCCTCCTAGCTCCCCCATCCCACTTCGCTAAAGCTCCGTGGGGACAGGTAAGTGGGGGAAGGTTCTCGATGAGACTAGTACGAGTTCTGACGCTGGAGGCGCTCTAAACGAGTGACGCGAACATTCAGATACTCCACTTGGGGGAGAATGCCGTCGTTGATGACTTCGATAACATCGGCGCGAACGGCGTAGATGTCTTTGTGGACGGTGGCAAGAATATCGCCTTTTGACTTCTCAATCATTTGAGAGGTCTTCGCGAGAATCTCATCTTTCATTTCCCTGAGTACCTGAAGATCATTCTTGTCGAACATATTGAAGAATGTCATGCAGACCGCTTTTTGGCTCCTCATTCCAAAAATGCTGCAAAAATAAACAATGAACAGAGGATGCGGAAAGTATATCATCGATGACCCATGTTTTCTACCCCTCTTTTCCCATGCCAAAATACGTTTTCAGAATGGCGCGGTACATGTCTCCGCGACCTACAATACCAACCAAAACATCGTTTTCAATAACAGGAATGTGATGAATCCCAGAAGAAACCATCAATGCCCCAATCTTCAAAATGGGGGTGTGGCGCTGTGCCGTAATCACCCGCGTGCTCATCACGTCGGCGACGGTTTTGCCCAACGCATCCGCGGCATGATGCTCCATGGCATCGAAATCCAAGTACGCTTCCGGCTCTTGAACCCATTCCTTGAAACTCGGAAACATACCCCGAAACAGATCCTTTTCGCTTAAAATGCCCACCAAGTGCCCAGCAGCATCTACCACCGGAGCCGCAGAAATGCCCCGAGCAAGGAATAACGCTGCTGCCTCCCGCCATAACATCGCAGGCGACACCGTCACAACGTCAGTGATCATGAGTTCTCCGACAGTCATAGGACGAGGGGTTAAATGTACCCTATGTATACCACAAACGGTTGCTCATTTGGCGCTTATCGGCTACCATTCTCCCACTTCTATTCTTAGCCCCTGAGCGCCTTTTTGGTCTATACCATAAAGCTCGATCAGGATATTTTCATATGAAAGAAGCAAAAAAGGCAGTGGTAGCGGCAGGTGGTGCGCTCGATGAGCTGCTACAAGCTGAAGGATTATTCGTTATTCCAAAGGTTGGGGACACCATTAAGGGCAAGGTGCTTTCCACCAAAGGACGCGAAATTCGCATTGATATTCTTGGCCTTACCACCGGTGTGGTGCGTGGCCGCGAGCTTTATGCAGAAGCGGACGCCTACAAGAATCTCAAAGATGGCGACGAAGTAGAGGCAACGGTTGTCGATATGGAAAACGAGAATGGTGAAGTGGAGCTTTCTTTCCGCTACGCTGGTCAGCAGCGCGCATGGAAGGATTTGGGCGACCTTTCAACATCTGGCGAACCAATTCCTGTTAAAGTGCTGGACGCAAACAAAGGTGGACTTATCGTTCGTGTGAACCATGTCCAAGGCTTTTTGCCAGTATCGCAGCTTGCTCCAGAGCACTACCCACGAGTCGCTGGTGGCGACAAGCAAAAGATTTTCGAGAAGCTCCGCAGCTTTATTGGCGAAACCATGCGCGTACGTGTGCTCGATGTGCATGAAGACGACGGAAAGCTCATTGTTTCAGAAAAGGCAGTATGGGAAGAGGAGCAAAAGAACATCATCGCGCAATGCCGTGTAGGCGACATCATCGCCGGCGACGTTTCTGCTGTTGCAGACTTTGGTGCATTCGTGAAGTTCTTCCCTACCGGAAGCACCACGCCACTTGAAGGCTTAGTTCACATCTCCGAAATTGCATGGCAGCGCATTGATCACCCACGCGATGTTCTCAAAATGAACGACAACGTTCGTGCAGAAATCATCGGCATTGAAGGAAGCAAAATCTTCTTGTCCATCAAAAAGCTTACAGAAGACCCATGGAAGTCTGTGGCAAAGCGGTACGCTGTGGGCAGCTGGGTGGAAGGAAAAATCATCAAAATCAATCCATTCGGTTTCTTTGTAGAACTCGATGCAGACATTCAAGGGCTTGCTCACGTTTCTGAGCTTTCAGACAAACCAGGGGAAGACCCAACAAAGCTCGCAAAACCAGGAGACGTGATGAAGTTCCGTATTGTTTCCGTAGAACCTACCGAGCATCGCCTTGGGCTCTCGCTCAAAGAAGAAAGTGCAAAAACAGAAGAAAAAACCGCGTAAATTTCAAAAACGAGCCGTTCCCCTCCTTGGGGCGGCTCGTTTGCTTTTTCAGCATTTTCCTGACATACTTTTTGAACATTTGATGCTAATATTGCCAATTTTTCTATGAAACCCCTGTCAAAAAGCGCCATTGGATTCCTGCTCATGCTCATTGTCCTTGGGGTGATTTTCGCCAATGCCACCATCCCGTCCCAAACGCAAACCGAATCAGTCAGCATCTCCGAACTCGTCAAAAAAATCGAAGAGCGCCAGGTCACAAAAGTCGTCATCGTTGAAAACACGGTCACCGCAACCAGTACCGAAAACATCACGTACGTTGCACGCAAGGAACCAGGGCAATCCTTCTCCGACATTCTTGATAGCGAAGAAGTTCCCCAAGATATTCGCTCGTCACTTTCCGTGCAGATCGACGAGCCAAGCCCAGCAGCAACACTGGCAAAAAATGTTCTCCCAACAGCAATCATTGTTCTTGTGCTTTCGGTTGTGCTCTGGTTTTTCCTGAAGCAAATGCAGGGCGCCAACAGCAAAGCCATGAGCTTCGGGCAAAGCAATGCCCGCGAAGTGACCAATCCAAAGAATCGCTTAACATTCGCGAACGTTGCCGGGAACCCAGAAGCAAAAGAGGAACTTGCCGAAATTGTTGAATTCCTAAAAACACCAAAGAAGTTTGCGGATCTTGGCGCAAAAATTCCAAAAGGCGTACTTCTCATGGGCCCACCGGGAACCGGAAAAACGCTCATTGCCCGCGCCGTTGCCGGGGAAGCAGAAGTGCCATTCTTCCATATTTCTGGATCGGAATTTGTAGAAATGTTTGTGGGTGTGGGGGCATCGCGTGTGCGCGACTTATTCGCAAAAGCCAAAAAAGCAGCGCCATGTATTGTGTTCATCGACGAAATTGATGCCGTAGGCAGGCAGCGTGGTGCAGGACTTGGTGGCGGGCACGACGAGCGCGAACAAACGCTCAACCAAATTCTTGTAGAAATGGACGGCTTCGAGCCAAACCTTGGCGTGATCGTTATTGCAGCAACCAATCGCCCAGACGTTCTTGATTCTGCACTGCTCCGCCCAGGCCGCTTTGATCGCCGGGTGACATTGGATCGCCCAGACTTGAAGGATCGTGAAGCAATTCTGAAGATTCACGCAGAGAACAAGCCGCTCGATACAAACGTCGATCTGAAGCGCGTTGCAGAACGAACCACTGGGCTTTCTGGTGCAGACCTCATGAACATCATGAACGAAGCGGCAATTTTCGCCGCACGTCGTGACCGCAAAACCATCATGCAAGAAGATTTGCTTGATAGCATTGAAAAGGTGCTTCTTGGCCCAGAACGCAAAAGCCACATGCTCTCCCCCATTGAGCGGAGCATTACGGCGTATCACGAATCCGGCCATGCCATTGTGGGCCACATGCTCCCGCATTGTGATGACGTGCATAAAGTCTCCATCATCTCGCGTGGTCGTGCAGCCGGATATACCATGAGCATTCCAGACGAAGATAAAAAAATGCATTCACGACGCGAATTCGTTGACGAGCTCGCAATGATGCTCGGTGGCTACGTCGCCGAACAAGAAATCTTCGGGGATCTCACAACCGGCGCAAGCAACGACCTGCAACGTGCCACACAGCTTGCTCGTGAACTCGTGACCCAGTACGGCATGAGTGATGCATTGGGGCCACGCACATACGGCGGGCAAGACGAAATGGTGTTCCTCGGCAAGCAAATGAATGAACAACGCGGATATTCAGAAAAAATCGCAGAACGGATTGATGAAGAAATTAACGTGCTCCTGAATGCCGCAAAGGAAACAGCACGTGGCATTATTCGCAAGGAACGCGCACACATGGATGCCATCGTAAAACATCTCTTGGAAAAAGAAACCATTGAGAAAGACGAATTCGTTGCACTCATCGGCCCAGCAATCAAAGCACAAACACTCGTGCCACTCCCTGTTCAACAGTCATAGAACCAATCATCCCTCGACGGTCAACCGTCGAGGGATTTTTTGAGTGGTATACTTTGCTCATTCTCGGAGGAGTATGAAATCAAAGAAAGAAATCCCAATATACCGGCCAATGCTTTGGCGTGCGCTCTGCACGGCATGGAATCACAACGAGTTGTGGATATTTGCTGTTATTGCAGGTCTTGCAAGTACAGGAGTCGTGGTAAACGATCTTCTTGGGCAAGCGCATATTGCCCTTACACCGGGCGCACTTTTCGGATTAGGAAACGGCACCATTACCACCATCGAGCGATACATCGGACTACTCCTTGCGTCTGGCACCACGTCGATTCTTACCGCAGTCCTCATTGTTTGCGCGCTCCTCTCTGTTGGCATGCTTGCCGTTACCGTGTGTCAGCAAATCCTTATCGTCGCATTGCACCGCGCCGTTCACAAAAAAAAGCGCCTTGGTCTTCGTGCGCTTGTGGGCACACTGCATCACCATCATTTTCTTCGCATTCTTGGTGTTGATCTTGTGTTTCATGTTCTCATCTTCCTCACGTTGAGTGGCGGAGGCATGCTGCTCCGCACGCTTCCTCTTGCGCTCCCCGCGAGTGGCGCGCTCGCTATTCTGCTTGCTGCCGCCACACTCTTTGCCGCATTCGTACTGAATATCATTGCGATGCTTACCCTTATCGCCGTGGGGGAAGAACACGTTTCTATTCTTCGTGGGCTCCAAGAAGGCGTTGCACGCTTTTTGCGCCACCCACTTGTTGCATGTGAAACAGCGCTTATTCTTTTCGCGGCAAACCTCATTCTCTCCCTTGGGCTTCTCTTCGGACTTGTGCTCATCGCGCTCCCCGTTGGCTTGCTTTTCGCAGAAGCATTTGCCCAAGCATCGCTTGGCATGGTTGCGGCAATTACCGTATTCGGAACACTCCTCGTGCTTGGCTTTACGCTTACCATGGCAGGGTTCATGACCACCTTTACATACGCCGTATGGACGATGCTTGTAGAATATCTGAATCGTTCACCATTTTCTTCGCGTTTTCATGCACACACGAAGAGGGTGTTGACGCGCAAGATTTCCTCAGTGAAAAAAATATCCTAACCCGAGGATCCCATGCCTGGCTCCTTACCCTCCATCGCCGACCTGCTCAAACAACACACTGCCGCAAAAGCCCCGGCACGTGTTTCGACGATTCAACATACTCCTTCCGCATCACCATCCATAGCAACGACACCGTCCACTCCACCCCCAGCACCATCAGCCACCATCACCTTTGCAGATAAAGAAACATCCACGCTCCTCACCGCAAAAATGCAAACCATCTCTCTTCGAGAGCGTGAAACGGAAACGGAGCGTACTGCTCGAGCAACGAATACGCCGTACATCAATCTGAAAGGATTCGCGATTAGTTCTGATGCCCTCACTCGCATCCCGGAAACACAGGCACAACAGCTCAAAACCATTTGCTTTTTGTTTACCGGACCAGAACTGCGACTTGGAAGCACACAACCAGAGGATCCTCGCGTTAAAGAGCTCGTGTTCGAGCTTGAAGAGCGTTATAAAACACACGCCGCCGTATATCTGATGAGCGAGCAAAGCTTTACGCACGGCATTAAAATGTACGAAACGCTTCCTAAAATAAAGCCCATCGTAAAGGGCGTGCAAATTACAGAAGAAGAAATTACAAAATATCAGGCGCAAATGACGGACTTCGCCTCCATCGCTGGCGTACTTATGCATGCCAATGTTACCGATGTCATCGCCGTGGTCATCGCCGCATCGCTCAAACTCGGCTCTTCAGACATTCACATTGAGGCGGAAGAAAAAGGCGTTGCAGTGCGCTTTCGTGTCGATGGCATTCTGCAAGACGTTGCCATGCTTGCCCCAGAGCAGTGGAAAAAAATCATCAATCGCATCAAGCTCATTGCAAGCCTGAAGTTGAACGTGAACGATCAAGCGCAAGACGGAAGGTTTACCATTTATCAAAACAACAAAGAAATCGACGTGCGTACGTCTACCATTCCAACATCATTCGGCGAATCGATCGTGATGCGATTGCTGAATCCAGATTCTATTGCCGTTGAATTTAGCCAACTTGGGTTCCGCCCTGCTGCACTGAAAAAGCTGCAAAAAGAAATCGACAAGCCCAATGGCATGATTATTACCACCGGGCCAACCGGAAGCGGAAAAACCACCACACTGTACGCCATTCTTAAAAAGCTCAACACGTCTGACGTAAAAATCATCACGCTCGAAGATCCAGTGGAATACAAAGTACAAGGCTTAAATCAAAGCCAAATTGATTACAGCAAAGACTACACATTCGCAAAAGGACTGCGATCGATTCTCCGCCAAGACCCAGATATTGTGATGGTTGGCGAAATTCGCGACCTCGACACTGCAGAAATCGCTGTGCAAGCATCACTCACCGGACACCTCCTTCTCTCCACCATCCACACGAACGATGCCGCCGGCGCAATTCCCCGCTTCTTATCAATGGGACTTGCATCGCACCTTCTTGCCCCAGCACTCAACGCCATCATGGGCCAACGACTCCTCCGAAGACTCTGTCAGGAATGCAAAGTCGTCACCACGCTCGATGCCGAACTTCTTTTGGATGTTCAAAAGCATCTCGAATCAATTCCGGAAGCGTCTGGGGAGGCAAAAGTCGATACCACCGCCTTAACGTTCTTCGCAGCAAAAGGCTGCGCACACTGTAACAACACCGGCTACAAAGGCCGCGTTGGTGCATACGAAATTCTCATCAAAACCCCAGAGCTCGAGAAAACCATCATCGAAAAAGGCACCATCAGCGAATACGACATGCGCGAACTCGCCGCTCAACAAGGCATGGTAACCATGACCCAAGACGGATTACTCAAGGCGATCGAAGGACTCACATCCGTGGATGAGGTAAAGAGAAGCTTAGGACTGTAGCCATCAATCATTATCGCAACCAAAAACTCCCGAATCTTCGGGAGTTTTTTGTATTCTCTTCGATCTAGAACGTGAGCATTCCTCCAGTAACGGGAAGATTCTTCACATGCGTTCCGCTCAAATGAACCGCAGAGAGATCAGACCAATCAATTGCGCGCATTCTGCCGGTTGCCCCACGGAAACTGGATTGCGCAGGCAAGGAGAGTTCGACTGCATCGTCATCCACTGCGCTTGCTCCGGTGCTATCCATTGTTACGGAATACACATTCGTTGTTCCGGCGGAAAGATCTTGAGACCACGTTGGAATCGTAAAAACAACGTATCCAACATCACCGGAAGACGACGCACATGCCACGCCGGTGGTATCGAAGAATGTTGCGGAAGTGAGTACCGTCGTAGCATCCATCGTGAGATTTGTGAGCCCCCATCGCGTCGTTGACCCCAATGCAGAACAGCTATTCCAATTGCTTCCCGCATTATCCGACGCAGAAACCGCAAAGGTAAACCCGGCAACCTTCATGTCACCCACAGAATCCGCGGCAACATTGAATCGAAGAACTTGTCCGATTCCCGGAACCACGGCTCCAGAAGGACTCGCAGCCGAGAGCGCGATTGTTGGATTGGTATACCGCAATGTCATCGGCAAACCCATTGCCGTCATCGCAACATCTGCCTCGCTATACGTTACACCACTCACCAAATCCACCGCCGTAAAAGCAGATGCACTCACGGCATCCATATTCATTTGCACAACCTGACCGGATGCGACACCCGCCGACGCAAGATCGGAAACCGAAATCACAACCGTCACATCTGCCGTTCCTGACGCAGGAAGATACAATGATTCTCCGCTAAAGAGCGCAGACCACCCACCGGATGTTGTTCCGCCTGGAGTCGTCGACGAGTGAAGTGCACCGGAGGCATCAGTATATTCAATCATTGCAGAAATAACCGCGAGTCCATTCCCTGGATATTCTCCGACATCTGCACAGTCACCATCGGCATCGCGGCTTGCTCCACAGTCATCAAAGGTCATGTCTTGCACCTCAATGGCATGAGACGACTTATTCGTTACTCACCTTACGCAGTCCCTCACTCTTCCTGCTATGCTTGAGGCTGTATGGAAAAACATCTCGACCTCTACACCGACTATCTCATCTCCTCATTTTCACAAACGACCGCGACGGGACTTTCCAGAGCCCTGGATGGCGCGGTGAG
>CALRGY010000020.1 GCA_943358395.1 Candidatus Uhrbacteria bacterium
TGCGTTTGTCAAACTTGAGAAAATGAAGATCAAGACCGGACTCAATCACTTTGCGCTGAAGGCGAAGCTGTATGTGAGCGCGCTTCGTTCAAGTATGGATGAACTCACGCAATTGAAGAAACTGCGGGTAAGGGCTGCGTAAGGTGAGTAAATAAATATCCTTGGAGGACTTTCTCATTTGCGGCGAGTTTCGATGAAGATCGAGGAAATCGTCTGAGACGTACTTCACGGTACGTTGAAGACGTTTCCGATGATCTGAGTCGAAAATCGACCAAAGGAGGAAGTCCTCATTCCGTATTCATCGCAAACGTCGCAAACATAATCGCAATCACTTCATCGGATGGTTCATCGGATGCTACAAGGATGATGTGACCATGGTAGGAGATAGCGTACTCTACGCGGTTATTCCCGATGGTGTATTTTACGGCAGGGTAATTTGCGATCATGACAGAGTCTGGGGCGCGATACCCTTCAGCCTTCTGTGCAATTACAAATGCGTCAAGAGAAATGTCTCGCTTTTGAACCAGGAAGTACGTTTTAATCTCTACCTCGCCACTCGGCACAAAATAGACTGTCTCATCGGAACGCGTGTGTACTTCAAAGTCTTTCGGGTACCCCACACTCCATCCATCGCCGCGATACGTTTCCCAGCCTTTGGGTAGCAATGCGGAATACTGCGCGATAGTTGTATCACCCCGCGATTGAATGAAGATATCGGAGAAATATCCAAACCACGCAAAAGCACTCATCGCAAGAACAGCGGAACACAACGCGAGAATCATTAACGTTCGAGGAGGTCGATGCATAGCGCAACGTGTTACCAAAAAATAATACGCTTCACTATACCGAAGTATACCGAAAACACGGGATTCACGATGTGTGTAACGATTGGGTGCTCGACCTCTTGCGCAGTAATGATGCCAACCATGTGCTCCATCATCTCGCGATCAGTTCTCGTACGCAGTGCACGAATCAATGCTCGACGAGTACGAATATACCTCCATGTTGACGGCTGCATAAAGAATGCCCACGACCGCAACTTCTCTTTCCACCACCCAGAACGAAATGCAAACAATAATGTTCCGAATTCCATCACCAGCATCGCCGGAGCAATCACAAGAAGTGTTCGCACCCGATAATTGCACAAGTTCGTCAGATGCCGATTTCGTTCCATCCAGAAAAACTTCTTCATACTGCGCGAGAACTCGTACCGATGATAGACAACAGATTCATCCGCGAATCCAATATCGAATCCCGCTAATTGTGCGCGCCAGCAGATGTCGACGTCATCGTGATACATGAAATACAGCGGCTCAAACATGCCACCGATACCATCGAGAATCGACGAACGAATGAGTACGCCGGCGCCGGAAGCGTAAAACATTCGACCCCCTCCCTCCTTCGCTGGCTTACCAGCTTCGGAGGGCAAGCCTGTCTCCCCGCCCCCTCCTAACTCCCCCATAAATGGGGGAGGGTTCACGATGATGCGAGTCTCGCCATTCTTCAGTGAGTAGCCGAAACCGAGGAAATGCATTGCGTTACCGGCGGAATTATAGTGATCGGGATTCTGTGCCCGCATGATGCGGGATTGGATGATCGCCGCATTCGGATAACGTTCTGCATGCTGCACGATGGTTGTTAAAACATCGGGGTCGACATATGCATCTTGATTCAAGAGATAAAAGAATTCTGGATTGCGATCACGAATTGCGTCGTACAGCTTCGTATGTCCACCAGCAAAGCCAGCATTCTCATCACTGAAAACGAAAACCACTTCCGGAAGATCTACGCCACTTCGCGGCTTCACATTTTTCTCAAGATAGTCACGAAGATTCCCCAAAGGCGACGGCTGATCAATAATTGCAAGAAGCCAACCACCTTCCGGCGCCTTCACCCGCGCAAGGCTTTCAAACAATTCATCAAGCTCTTTCTCAATCCCCTCTGTACGATAGGTGATTATTTGTACAATAACGCGAGGAGCCATAGAGAAATGTTATTTTGTGGAAGATGCAAGGCCCCCAGACACTCTCCATTTCCACATATACTTCAACCAACTCATGATGTGTGCGCGCAGCGGACGATTCGTGAAAAGATTTTTCATATATCCACCTGGTGCAGCAGATCCTTTGCCGTACGCATGGCGCAACACAACATCAGGATAATAGTATACCGGTCTGTGCTGCTCCCACACCCGTCTACACAAATCAATATCCTCGAAATACATCCAATAGGCATCATCGAATCCACCAATCTCTTTATACAGCGCCGACGGTATACACATCGCCGATCCCTGCACCCAATCAACAAGACGTGCGCCGTTACGAGGAACGTTTCGCATTAAAAACTGTTCAGTATATTTCTTTCCAAATGCAGTATTCGCTAACCCCGTTCGCTGCACAAACGGCATATACCATGCAGGGAATCTTCTGCATGTCTCTTGTAACTCCCCCGAAAAATGCTCCACACGTGGCGCAAGAATCCCCGTCCACGGATGCGATTGCATAAACGCATGCATCACATCAAAAATCGTTTCATCAACAAGAATGGTATCGGGATTTAAGAAAAAGAAAAATGTTGCATCAATCTCTTTCACGGCACGATTACACGAATTACCGAACCCATAATTTTTATCACGAAGCACGATGCGTGCATCGGGAATATGCTCCCGTACAGTCTCATGCGCGGAAAACTTCGTGGATCCGTTGTCTACCAGAACAAAACCGATGCGCAATGTGGATGCATTCATTGCCCGTTTCACCGACGGCAAACACTCCTCAACGATTTTATTATACGAAACCATGACAATCGCAATATCGTATGTCATACGGGTCTCAATGAAACATATCGCAACGTACGCCAGAGAATTCCGGGATTCGTGAAGAGAAAGAATCCAGCTTTCGCTACTTCAAATGGAATAATTGCCCAGCCATCACGCAACCAATCACGCCACGAAAGATGCTTGAGTAAATTTCGCCAGTGATTGCGATACGAGAGCTCTTGGAATCGCGCGCTTACGCCGATGTGCAACTTTGATGATTGAAATGTTCGGAAGTGATACGCGACCGTTCCAAATACGCGTGCGGATTTCCATCCTGTTTTCTGCAAACGATATGCAACGTCGACGTCTTCTTTGTACATGAAATACGACGGATCAAAAAGCTGCGTGCCGATAGCTGCACGCCGATACATCGGCAAACATCCAGAAATGCCAAACACCGGAACACGTTGCGCTGTGCACGCCTCAAGCGTTACGCCGGAAGCAATGTCATACACTTTATGCGATCGCGTTTTCGCCATTCCCATAGAATCGATCACCTTCGTGAATCGCGGCTGATGAGCATTGTCCCAATTCCAGCGAAGAATCGTTCCTGCTGCCGCACCAACGTCCGTATGCTCCTCCATATATCGGCGAACCGTTGCAATGTATGTTGGCGTAAAAATCACATCCTGATTCACTAACAGCACCAACTCTTCATCATGACCGGCATACATCTCCTGGTGCGAAGGGCTAAAACCGATGTTCTGCCCCACCGCAAAATCAACGTTTCTGCGCTCGGCATATGCACCGACAATATTCTTTGTTGCTGCAAGCTCTTCTGCGCCGGATCCATCATCACGAATTCGTAGCACCCAATCCTGATCCGTCTGCGCTTCAAGTGACGCAAAAAGACCGGGAAGAAATTCGGATCCGTTATACGTCGAAAGATGCAAAGCAAGTTTCATAGCTTATGCGTTATGAAAACCCCATTTCCAAAAATACGTCCATGCACTGGTAAAAAACATGCGCTGCTTTTTCCATCGCGAGACTTGCGCGAAGCTTCGTCCAACACAATCACGGCACGTGACATCGGCGCAGTACCGGATGCGTAAACCATTTCCCCGAACCCTTCTGCAAAAATCCACCTCCTCAAACCAGATAAAAAATCGCTCATCAAGCATGCCAATCTGCTCAACAAGCGAACGTCGAAATGCAAAATACGATCCACGAATCTGCTCAACGTCCTGAGAGGCTGTATAGTCAAAATCTTTCGCCAAGTACCGATCAGTAATCGACGGGAACAGATGCGGGAGCTTTAAAAGAATCGCGAGCTGATCGAATACACCAGGATTCCGACGCACCGATCGAACAACTTCGCCATCTTCACTAAGAAGCTTTACACCGAAGACACCGATGTCTGCATGAGTCATGAGTTCGCTATATGTACGATCCAGCGTTCCAGGCTCAACGCAATTATCGGGATTCAACAAGAGAATCACCTCGCCCTTCGCCATGCGAATCGCCTGATTACATGCCTTCGCAAACCCAGCATTATAATCATTCTGAATCACGTGTACCCATGGAAAATCATCGCGCACCATGCGCACAGATCCATCAATCGATCCGTTATCTACCACAAACACTTCCACGGGAAACTCACTGCGCTGCAACGAAAAAAGCTGCGCTAAATTCTTGCGCAGCATATCGCGTACATTCCAGCTTACAATGATAATCGACATCTTCAACACAGGGCTAAAGCTCGATGTATGAATTATCACCAGCCACCAGCCGATGACCACGCGGAGGATAACTCGCAGCTTGTATAATCATCGCGTTCTGACCAAGAAGGCTATCAACGATGTGGCAGTCTTTCACCGTCACTCCAGAAAACACAATCGTATTCTCAATGGTTGCGCCATGAATCTTTGCGTCATTTCCAATAGAACAGTATGGACCAATATAACAATCCTCAAGAACAACATTCTCCCCAATCGCCACCGGCCCACGAATAATCACATTCTTTCCAATCACCGATCCCTTCCCCACAGAAACATCACCACGAATCACCGCCGTAACATCCACCGTTCCCTCATTTCGAATCTGCCACATTTTCCGATCATTCAAAATAAGCGCATTGCCTTCCAATAAATCCTTTGGCGTTCCTGTATCTTTCCACCAGCCAGTAATCTCTTCAAAAGCCACCGTAGCGCCACGATCAATCATGAGCGTATGCAAATCAGAAATCTCATATTCGCCTCGTGGACTTGGCTGTAAATCAACAAGCGCATTGAAAACGTTTGACGAGTAGAGATAAATGCCCGTTACTGCAAAGTCGGAAATATGTTCCGTTGGTTTTTCGATCACTTTCACCACGCGCCCGTTCTCAATAACTGGCACACCGAATCGTTGTGGATCTGGAACGCGGGAAAGCGCAAGGAGCACATCAAGGTTCTCGCGCTCAAACCGATCAACGAATCGACGCAAGCTTCCAAGGATAATATTGTCGCCAAGATAAAACACGAACGGTTCGCCACCGAGAAACTCTTTTGCATTCTTCACCACGTGTGCAATACCAAGTGCGCCGCCCTGCTGCTCAAGATATGTGATTTTCGCGCCATACACAGAGCCGTCGCCGAATACAGCGGCAATTTCTGTGTCACCTGGATTGATGTTGATACCAATATCCGTAATCCCAGCATCCACCAGCTTTTCGATAGCATTTGCAAGCATTGGCTTATTCGCAAGTGGAATAAGGTGCTTATTACGAGTCCACGTAATAGGCCGTAACCGCGTTGCCCGCCCTCCAGCAGCAATAAGAGCCTTCATATAGCTATAAGGGTATCAATTACAGGGTTTCTGTAAATGGCGACGAGAAATCAGAGAATAACGGCCACGAAGCATCGCGAGCGTTCGCAGAGATCGGGGTACCGACGTCTGGCCAAGCGATTGCAAGGTTTGGATCGTCATATCGCAGTCCACCTTCTGCCGATTTCTCCCAAGAAGCCCCAAAAATGTGATAGCGAATACGCGATCCATCCTCCAGCGCCATCATGCCGTGCGCAAACCCCTCAGGGATACAAAGCATTGTTCCATTTGCTGCGCTCAACTCAACGGCGAAGTGTTTCCCGTACGTCGGCGAGTTCTTTCGAATATCAACGGCAACATCGTGAATACGCCCCGCGGTACACGCAACGATCTTCGCTTGCCCAAACGGCGGAGCTTGGAAATGGAGTCCGCGCAGAACGCCCTTCATCGACTGACCCTCATTAATCTGCACAAGATCGGTTCGGAGACCGAGATTTCGAAGGGCGACCATGCTAAGTGCCTCAGAAAACCACCCACGCTCATCACCGAATCGCTTTGAAGTAAAAGAAAAAAGCCCAGGGATTCCCGTTTGCACAATATTCATGCCGCCCTTCAATGGCCCGAGCAAAAATCGCGCAAGGGCATCGGCACGAGACGGCAGCTTTGGCCCACGCGTATTCTTCATTATCGTCGACGGCGCACGCTGCGCTGGGCGCTTGAATGTCGCCCCATCAACGGTTGATCGAACGGGATCGATTTTGAGAACGTCAAAAATTTCTTCCGCAAATCCGTTCCACGTTACTCCATCATCTTCATTAACAAGATGATACGTTCCCGACGGATACGCCTCATCGAACAATTGACGAATCGCCACAGCAAGATCGGCAGTGTAGGTTGGGCACGCAAATTCCTCATCGACGAGCGCGATCGATGGTTTCGTGAACGCTCGTTGAATGATCAATGTCACGAAACTTGGTTTACAATCTGCCGACGATCCTTGCACGCCAAACAGTCGCGACGTACGGACGATGTACGCAGCGTCGTGCTCTTTCCGAACCGAAACCTCCCCCGCAAGCTTGCTCTCGCCATACACGTTCACCGGCGCAGGAATCGTGTCCTCATCATGAATCGATTCTGCGTCACCGGAAAACACGTAATCCGACGAAACGTGAAGAAACTTGGCGCCAATCTTTTTTGCCTCGCGAGCCAAAATGCCCGGAGCCTCTTCGTTCAGCTTCATCGCAGCTGATCGACCAGGCTCAGATTCTGCCAAATCAACCGCATTGTATGCCGTGGCGTTGATGACGATATCGGCAGGATGAGCTGCAAGAAATTTCTGCACATCTTCCGCAACCGTCACGTCGCAATCCCTCCGCGTTACCGCAATAACCGCATCACCAGCGCGAACGAACTCTTTCACAAGATCCGTTCCAAGATTCCCATTCCCACCGAAAATGATGATGCGACGGTTCATAGTAAAAATTACCGCTTACCCAATGTATCGTTGTAATACATGTCGTAATACTCCTGATACGCGCCATTCTTGCAACGCTGCCACCACTCTGGATTATTTCGATACCACAAAATTGTTTCGCGAATCCCCTGCTCAAAAGGAATTATCGCCTCCCATCCAAGTTCTCGCTGAATCTTCGATGGATCGAGTACGTAGCGTTTATCGTGCTGTAAACGATCCGGCACCGTCATCTTCAAGCTTTGTGGTTTACCAAGCGTTTCAAGAACACAATCTGCAATCTGCTCAACGGAGCGCTCAACACGAGATCCAACATTGTATGCTTCGCCGATCTTTCCCTTTTGAAGAATCAGATCAATCGCGCGGGCGTGATCATCAACATGAATCCACTCGCGAAGATTCTGACTCGACTTGAATACTGGCAATGGCTTATCTTCAAGGGCATTCGTTGTAAATACAGGAATGACTTTTTCCGGAAACTGATACGGGCCGTAATTATTTGCACAATGACTGATCGTTACCGGCATATTGAACGTGTGGAAATACGACATCACCACGTGATTCGCCGCAGCCTTCGATGCATTATACGGAGTCTTTGGGCGATATGCGTCGTCTTCCTTGAACATGCGCTCTTCGTCCAATTCCAGCTCACCAAACACTTCGCACGTTGAAATATGATGAAATCGAGAAACCTTCGCATCTTTTGCTGCGGCTAAAAATATCTGTGTCCCAAGCACATTCGTGCGGAGGAAAATTCCCGGATCAAGAATACCCCGATCATTATGCGACTCCGCTGCAAAGTTCACCACAACATCAACGCCCTCCAAGGCAGCACGCGCAACGGCGTAGTCACCAATATCGCCCTTCACAAAACGATAGTGCGGATTATTCTCAACATCACGCAAATTCTCCAAATTGCCCGCATACGTCAACGCATCATACGCAATCACCGAATCCTCTGGGTGATTCTTCAGCCAGTACCGCACAAAGTTCGACCCAATAAACCCCGCGCCGCCCGTGACGAGAATGTTCATATTGCTCTATATTCTACGTTTTTCCGATCGATCAAGCAACTTTTTAACCCAATACGTAACGCCTTCATTCGCATGAGCTCTTCCCTATATATCCACACACAAAAACTCAATAAAGAAAAAATCCCGTATAATTTCGAACATAATAACCTCCTATTCTATGAATATCTTTGAAAAAGTCTTTACTAAACCTTCAAAATCCAAGCCTCTCTCAGGAAAGGAGGAAGTGGTGATGCAAAAAAAATTCGCCAATCTCTTACCACATGCCAGCGAACAAGAAGGTGATCGCATGGAAGTATATCCAATTGTCACAACAGGAAAGAAAAGGATATTAACACATGCAGAGATGGAGGCGGCAACAGATACAGAAATGAAAAGAATACAGAAGGAAGCGATCCAAAACGGCATTCATTTTCTCCAAGAGAATAATGATGACATTGTCTTTTCTCTTCTTACAAGACCCGATGGATCAGTCGATCCTGAACCTCACGCGAAATCGATCGCAGCAGAAGCTTTTGAAGGCGTTCTATCAGAATGCGTTGGTCACTGGAGAATTGCCTTTAATCACGTTTTTCATGAAACAATAAAAAATGTAGAGAAGCTCGGTTACAGAAGAATCGAAGAAAACGAAATTGGAAAGACTGAAGGCTTTATAGGTCACAACGTAATGCGAGTTACCTTAAAGAAGGTTCACGTCATTGAATAATCTCGCGAATCTTCTCCGCAGTAGCCACCAACTCTTCTTTTGAAGGATGCGTCTTGGTAAATACCCGAGGCGCATCTTTTTTTCTTGGCATGATGTGAAAATGGGTATGCATCACATCTTGACCGGCGCATTCACCATGATTCATGCCGAGATTGTACCCGTCAGCACCAACGGCCTGCATAATTGCTGGAGCAATCTGATGAACGGCGCTCAGTAATCGCTCAGCATCGAACGCCGATCCCGCCTGAAGATTCTCGGCATGTGTTTTTGGAATTACCAACGTGTGCCCTTCGCTCACCGGACCAATATCCAAAAATGCAAACACATGTTCATCTTCGTAGATCTTGTAGCATGGAATGTCACCAGCAATGATTGAACAGAAAAGGCAAGGCATATTTATTGAAGAAAATTATTTCTTTACCGCCTGTAACGCCACACTCGGAAGAATACCAACAGCCAATGCAAACAACAAACGAAAATCTCCGAAGACTACACCGATGTGCCAGGTGATGAGTGATAGGATGGTGCCGATGAAAAGTGTGCCGATGAAAAACGCGAAAGAGCGTTTTTGTGTTTTCTCCAATCGGGAACCAGAAAAAATATCCCACACACCAAAGCCGATCATCGGGATCCACAACGCATGAGCATTCATCACGCTTAAAACAAAACCCGGGCGAAGATACTCAGCAAAGAGCAACGCAATGTACACAATGAAGGAAAGGAGGAATGCGAATCGTGGAGTTGGCATAGCGCTAAAGCATTTCATGAATTGCTGTGCGCCAGCGACGGAGTTCGAGCTTCATTGCGGCAAACAGCGACATCGGCGCCTTATGAAACGTCATCGTGAGCCGATGAACGTCTATGGTCTGCGCATCGGTGGCAAACCCTGGTAACGAGAGTGCAAATTTGTATGCACCGGCTTCTGTTGCGAGCGTTGCAAGATCGAACGTTGCTCCAGCCGTACGCCAACCACTATCATGAAACATCTTTGGGGCAACATCGGCGTAGACATATCGAATCGATGCATCATTCAGATTCGTTTGCGTGGTAAGCGGCCTAGGATCAGGATCAAAGAACGCCTGTGCCGATGGCGCAAACTTCCCCTCTCCTGTCATTTTGACATCACCAGCATCGGTAACTCCGGCAACAATTCCCGTATCAGAAATTGTGGAGCGAATCACCTCGTGGCTTTTGGGAATATCTATCATCGACGTACCCAACGTGATGTGATGTGCAGATTCCGCGTGAAATGTTTCGAATGCGATGGATTTACTATTTGTCACAAACGATGTTTTGCGATCACTATCCAAGTACCCAACATCGTCACCAATATACAGCCGATTCTTAAATGCCATATAGCGCTGACTCGTCGTCAACACTCTCCACATCACATCCGACGTTCCCGAAAGCACGACGCGATACACACCTTCTGGCCACGCTGCTCCATCGAGAGCGATCGTGTGCAATGACGCATATTGATCTTCGCTTATATTCCCGTCATCGGTAAATGCGCGATCGAGCATGATCGTGCCATGCTCATCGTAAACGCGAACGAATCCCTCATCTGCACCAAACGTTCGATTAATGTCCTGGTAGTCGAGCTCTAAATGAAAAGGCTCGTTTTTGATGTACGTCACATATTCATGACTCCCCCGCAACGACATCGTGAAGGTCTGCTCATGCCCTAATGGAACGTACGATGACTCACGATACGTCCCGGGCAATGTTGCGCGATACGTTACCACCGCACCGCGAGACGGTTGATGCAAAACAAAATCTTCCACCGTTGCCTTTACATCGTCTTTCGCAAATACAAACAACGTCGACGTTGTATCCGCATTCAATAACGCATTCCACGACAGATGTTCGAGAACAGAATTGGAAAGGGCGCGAAAATCAAATGCGTATGCGGCAAGATTCGTCATGCCACCAAGCTCCACGGCAAATGCATCATGCGGATCGAAATCCATACGAACATCGACAGACGTAAAATCATTCGACGGCGGGAACACGGAGAAATACACCGGTTCATTCTCGACTGTGACGAATATGCCACGATCAGAATCGTGAATCAAAGAAACTCGCTCCGATGGTAATGGAGACTGAATAAAGGGCGATCGTTCCCCAGGTTCCCACATCACAGATCGTGTACCACTCGGAGATGAAGAAAGAAAAGAGAGGATAATAAAAGGCACGCACGCAAGAGAAATCATCAGTATTCGCACAGCAGCGTTCTTCATAGATTCTCAGAAATACGAATCCGATACAGTGATTCATCCTGCACTGTTACCACATGCTCGATCATCAGCCCGAGTACGGCAAGCTTATGCTCGTTGAGATACGCAAGATCGATATCGGGAAGCGTGATACCAAAATAATACAGCGGCACCACGGGAGCGAGCACTGGCATTGCGGCGTATGTTGTGTCGGAACGCAGGGGAACGATAACCCGGCGAAACGGGAAAAGATATTTGTCAGCACGGTCGACGATGACAACGGCACTAGGCTCTGTATGTTCCAGGACAACGGAACGCTTTTCATTAAAGGTATGCAATGCTGCACGTGTAGCGATGAATCCATCAGAACCAGAGAATACCGTCCATGTATTCATCGCGAGAAGCACAGCAACAATGCATCCGATCCCGATCTTTACTACGCAATGCGGCATCGCAAACATCTTACGCGCCGCAAACGCAGCCAACACACTCGATGCTGCAAATAATGGGAGCCAGTACCGAACATACGAATTACCGATAGTGACTGCTTTTGGATCTGGATTATCTGCAATCGTCCAACTGCCATACACCGTAACCATCCATACCGAAGCAACAGCAAGACATATCACCAATACTCTCCACGCTTTCCGATGATCCTTCGACGTCCATGCAAGCCACGCACCGATGACGGCAAACGTTGACGAGATGGGATACAACAGCCAGCCGTATCGAAACGCATGAACCATCATCGCGCGCACATGGATGCCGAAAGGGAATAAAAGACTCATCATCGATGAAAGCGCAGACGGCGAAGATGTTCCGTTACTCATCGATCGCACATCGGGTGACGTGTATCCCGTCGCGAGTGCCGATCCGTACAGATGCGCATTTGCAAGAAGATAGATCGCGAATACAGCAATCCCCGCGATCGTGGCACTACACAAGACTCTCCATGGTAATGACTTGCGATACGCAATGCCGATGATGAGCGCGACAATGAGGAGAACGGGAATCTCCACTAACCGCATCGTCACACCAATCATCGTCACACTGCCCGCAATAACGCCCCACACAATCGATCGCCTCGAGGAAGCAAAGAAAAAACATGCTATGCCGATGATGAGTAATGAAACAAACGCAACATTCGGCATCATCACTCGTGCGCCGTAATACCAAAACGCGGGATGTGTAAGAAGAAAAAGCGCCGAAAGATCAGCGAGCGCTTCATCGTGCGCGCTGCGTTTCACAATCCACCACAACGCAAGCACGGCACATACGGCAATCATCGGCGTAAACATGAGAGCGCCAAATATTCCAAACGCGGATCGGAGGACGCCGGTGATAAACGGAAATCCAAGAAAACTTGCGGGAAGAATCACGGTTCCCGGTGCAATCGTCGAGCGCGGATGAATGATACCGTTTGCGACGGTATTCAATGGCTCGTGAGCGATCATTGATCCTGTTTCTGCAAACGTCTGCGCAAAAAAAGCATTCGCATTTTCATCGGGTGACGTAAAAATGCCCGCACGACCAAAGGTTAACCATCCCATCGTTCCTGCAATAAGAACGAGGGCACCGATGCGGAATATCCAACGATAGGGCAACGCCATACCCTACAATGAGTACGTTACCACAGCGATAAGTGCAAATATCAACGAAACTCCAAGAATGCCTTCACCAAGAATCACAAAGTTCCCGCTGTCCATCGAAATGCCGATGAGAAGTGCAAGAAGTGCCGAAACTTGCAACACCATTTTCGCCTTACCCCACACGTTCGCCATCATCATTTGCCCTGCAGCATCCTTCCGCGCCAAAAAAACCATTGCCGGCAAAAGATCGAGCGCGATAGCTACAAACACGAGTATTGGGTGAAAATATTGTAATGCTACGGTAAGCGCAACGCCGCCCACTAAACATTTATCAGCGACGGGATCGAAAAAAATGCCCCATGGAGTGATCTGCTGACGAATACGTGCAACAGATCCGTCCAAAATATCTGAGAATGCTGCAAGCACAAAAAGCGGAATGCCGAACCGATATTCACCCAAAAATAAAAGCCAAATCACAAATGGCGTCAGCACCATGCGGAACATGGTGATGTGATTCGGGAGCATCCACCGCGGAACAAAAGGAACAACGGTGGCTCGCATGACGTAATCATGCGGATACAATTTCGCAAAACCTCGCTGAGACATAGAGTAAAAAACCATGTATCCTCATGGGCATACTTCTAGTATACGCTATGACGCATCTTTTTTTGAGCATTCCTATTATTCTTGCGCTTTTCGTTGTTCTTGGGCGAAGAATCGGCGCAGCATGGTTCCCGAATGAATCACGGGGGATCGGAATGGCGCTTGGAGCATTACTCACGCTTGCGTGTTTCTCGATCACCGGATCGATTGTGTATTACGCCACATCGGTGAATGCCGTGAGCCTCGGCGTTGCAGCGATGGTGACCGTTGGGGGGATTGTGATGGGGACGCGAGACCTCCCCCGACCCCTCCTTCGTAAGGAGGGGGGTTCTCAGTCACCCTCTCGATCCACCGTCGCAATGTCTCTCATCGTTGGCATCTCTCTTGGGGCGTGGTGGCAGGCGATACTTTCGATGCCGATTACCGATGCGGTGCGGTCACCGTGGCTCGTGCTTTCACCAGTCGCGATCATTGCCCCAGCGATTGCCATGCTCGCAAGCTTCATTCTGCTCCATCGTGGCGCGAAGCTTCTGGGTTCTCTTGCGCTCTTCGCAACCCTTTTCTCACTCTTCGCATCCGCAAGCGTACTCTTCCCTCTTGGCTACGGATTCGATCCGTTTCTCCATAGGGCAACCATCGCACATATTGCCGAGCACGGAACCATCACACCAAAGCCATTCTATTACATCGGCGAATACGCCCTTGAACTCTTTGGCAATATTCTTGGAGGCATTCCCGTTGCCGCGATCGACGCATGGTTAGTGCCCCTTGTTGCCGCGCTCACACTCACGATCACGGCTCGCCGATTGCCCATCGGTATCGCAATTCTTTTCATCGGACTCGGTAATTTTATCACCACCACGCCACAATCCCTTGCATATCTCTTTACGATGCTCGCCATTGTGACTGTTCCGAAATCGATCGTGCATTATCGCCATCTCATCGCCCCACTCATCTTCGCGCTTGCCGCACTCATCACACATCCCATCGCCGGAGTGCCCGCCTGTATCTTTGTTGCGCTCTCCACAACGCACCTTCTTGATGCATCACGAAAAAAAATAGCGCTCCGATGTTCTCTCATCATCGGCGCCACGCTCGCGCTACCGACGATGTTCGGACTACAGGCAGTGATGAGCCATGCGCCGATCACCTTTTCATTCCTCAATCTTTGGAAACTCCACGAGCTCCCGCTCTCAGGATTCCTTTTCTCTCAAGGCAACACCTGGCTCGACGCGCTATATCTTTTTATCAGCAATGCCGCGTTACTCATCATCGTCCTCGCCGGAATAGGATGGTGGCTGAACCGCAAAAAACCGTACGATAAACGACCTGACCCCTTCATGATGACTTTTGCACTCATCGGATCTTTCATCATCGTATCCCTCGGGATGCAGTTCTCGTACCTGATTTCCTACGAGCGCCAAGACTTCGCGCTCCGCCTTCTTTTTCTTGCCACACTCTTCGCGCTCCCCCATGCCGATGACGCATTTTCACGCATCGCCGAAACATTCGCTCACCGATCGCGTGTACATGCCACAACCCTCGGAGTTCTCCTCTTCATCGTCAACAGCGCCACGATCTATAGCCTCTATCCTCGGCACGACGGCTATGCTCGTTCTGCGGCATTCAACGTCAGTCAATCCGATATTGATACCGTGTACGCCATTCACAATCGTGAAACTGATGGTGCGGACTATATTGTCCTTTCAAATCAAGCCACTGCATCCGCGGCACTTCAAGAATTTGGATTTCGGAAATACTATCACAACGACATCTTTTATTACCCCATCCCTACCGGCGGCGCACTCTATCAATCATATCTTTCTATGGTTGACGTTGCGCCACTGAAAAGCACGATGCAATCCGCCATGGAGCTTGCCGGTGTATCGAAATCATATTTTGTCGTGAGTGCGTATTGGTGGAAAAGCAGCACCATCATCGAACAAACAAAACAGCAAACCGATGAATGGTTTGCTGTTGATGGGGGAAAAACAACGATCTTTGTCTTTACGAACGCAACGAACGCGCAATAGCCTCCGTGCACAAGGCGACCAAGCGATCGGCATATTGCGGCAATGCATACGGTGCAACGCTCTCGCGCATCACAGAGGAACGAGCGGCAAATGCATCTTTCTCGTCGTCCACTTTCTGCATAGCGCGTAACAAATCATCCTCATTCCCTGGTGCAAAAAGCACGCCAGTTTTCCCGTCTTGAATCAGTTCGCCTACGCCGCCAATGCGCGATGCAATCAAGGGAACGCCTGCAGATAACGCTTCATAAATCACTGTAGGGGAATTTTCATAGCACAGGCTCGGCACCACCACAGCATCCACCGCAGCAACGCACCTTGCGATTTCTTCCTGCGGCGTATACCCAAGATACACAATCCGCTTATCACTGCGTGCACGCTCTTCCACCAACGCGCGCAACGGCCCACCGCCAACGATATGCAAACGCGCATCGCCGGAATACTTCGCGAATGCGTCTAACAAAAACGGCAATCCCTTGTGATGCCCAAGCTGCCCAAGAAACATCATACGGAACGGTCCGGAACGATGCGTATCCCGCACAACATCCAACGGCTTTGGCGAAGGATTCGGAAAAAATCGCGCATCAATGCCTCGGAAGAATCTCGAGTGTGCATGTTCATCGAGCAAAAATTGTGACGGTGAAAGCACAAGTGCAGGCGTACCCATACGCGCACGGCAAATAGCGCGATACATCATCAGCCCAGGCTTCGCATACCATGGCTCTTTTTCTTTTCCGAAAATACGGAGCCCTGAAGGCGTGATGAGTTGCAGATCGTGCAAAATGTGAACGTGTGGAATATGCATCGCCTGAATCGCTTTCGGAATACGTAATCCAATTCCTTTCAAATTATGCGTGATCACAACGTCCGGCTTCTCATCGGCAAGAATCTGCGAAACCGCCGAGCTGCCGCTTGAAGAGAACGCGTCGATAACATGCCAGAGCAAACGCACCGACCACGCATGACGATAATCATCAAGCGTGAAATAGATATTCTTTGGAAAAAATCGATACACGCGCTCCACGCTCATCTTACCGAGAGCGATTCCAACGCCATTTTTCTTCGGCTGACCGGTAATAAGAAACACATCGTGCCCCATAGCAAGCAATTGCTCGACAGTGCGAACGATGACATTCTCTGCTCCACCGCGTGTATGCGGAGGATAGAGATTTGTAATAATTCCAATTTTCATACAACTACTTTGTTGTACACCTCCAGCAACCGCTTCGCAAGATTTTTTTCGTCGAAATGTGCGCATGCACGGATTCTTGCGCGCGCTCCACAGGCTTTTGTATATGCCTCGTCGCCGCAATACCGATCAAGCGTTGCGGTGAGCGATGCAACATCACCTGACAGAACCAATGATCCTGTTTCATTCGGCGCAATCACTTGGCGCACGCCAGGAAGATCAGAAACAATGCTCGGAATCCCTGTCGACATCGCTTCAAGCGTTACCACACCAAATGCTTCTGAGTAATCAATCGATGGAAGCACGTGAACATCTGCCGCTTGGTACGCACGTGGCAAATCTTCAAACGGCACCGATCCTGCAAAGTGTGTCTTATCATCGATACCCAGCTCACCGGCAAGGGATTCGAACTGTTTACGATTATTCCCATCGCCCACAATCAGAAGTTGCCAAGGCACATTCATTGCTGCACACGCTCGCAGCAACACATCAACACCTTTAAAATAATGCGCACGGTCGAGTCCACCAACAAATACAATCGTTGGGACGTGTTCGTCGATGCCAAATGATCGACGAGCAGCGACACAATCACCGGGAACAAATCGGCTCGTATCAATGCCAAACGGCATCTCAATCATCGAGGCGTGCTTTACACTCTGAGCATCGGCATAATCTCGAGAGCTGACGAGCAACGCTCGCGCCGATCGGAACATGAACGATTCCAACATCCATCGATACATGCGAAAGGTAAAGCCTAGTACGCCACAAGCTTTCGGCTTCATGTGATACGTCATCACCAAGGGAATACGCCAGAACCGTGTTGCGATCACCGCAAGAATATCGCTCCCAAAAAACGGATAGTGCAGATGTACGATGTCGTATCCACGAAGCTTCTTGAACAGGTCGAGGAGAATTGCCCCATTGCCCCATGCGAAAAATGGCTGCAAGCGCATAATGTCCTTTTCCGTTGCCGATGATGCCTTATGTTGCGGCGTAAACACATCAACGTCTACACCAAGCGCACGCAAACATCGCGCATCGTGCTCCGCAACGGCACCGATGCCACCACGGTACGGCGGATACACTGGGGTAACAAAGGCAACACGCATACGCTTTACCGTTTTTCTGCGTGATCGATCGCAATCTTCCGCACGAGTTCCGTAATCTCTTCACTCATCTTCTGCTGACGAATCATCATGCGCAGTACGGCATATAATAAAAACGTGACCGCAAGATACACAAGCAAATCCGCGCCCCTCCCAACACCAACATATCGAGCGATATGATCCGTGATCTGTGGCATCAGTGCCACGCCGATGACGACAATCCACAACACCGACCACACCGCAACCCAGTACTTAGAAACACGCTTCTGCGCATACTGCTTCATCGAACGTGCGATGGCATATACAGAGAATGCGATGAGAAAAAATTGGAAGATCATACGCGTTTAACCGACAACTTTTTTCTTAAGAATATCTTTCGCCGTTAATAACGCCTTTACCGTCGACTGGCCTTTGTACAATGTTTCCGCCGAATACGTAATCGTCACCGGGCATTCAACATGTCGCAATCGATGTGTTTTGATGAGATCAAGAATTTCAGATGCATGCGCCATGCGGTCGAGTGAAATGTGGATCGTCGATGCCGCGTGACGAGAAAATGCGCGGAAACCATTATGCGTATCAGTAACACGAATGCCGGAAAGCGCAATCGTAAACAGCGTACCTAACCGAACAAGATTCTTGCGAATGAACGGCATATTTCTTACTGGCGCTCCCAGGAATCGGGACCCCAAAACCACATCTGCTTTTCCATCAACGATCGGTTGAATCATCGCAGGAATGTCACTCCCGCGCATTTGCCCATCGGCATCGAAGTGCACGATCACATCAGCATTCAATATCTGCACCGCGTACTCCATTCCTGTCTGCAGCGCTGCCCCTTGCCCGCGATTAATAACGTGATGCAAGACGATTGCTCCAGATTCTTTCGCGATACTGCGTGTATCATCGGTTGAGCAATCATCGATAACCACAACAGCATCCGCATACAGTTTTGCATCAGCAATCGCACGCGCAATGCGCGATGATTCGTTGTATGCAGGGATCGTAACGACAATCATAAAACCCTTTAATGTTCGCTCGACTTCGACGGGAATTATCCGTCATCCTGAACGAAGTGAAGGATCTCTCGCCGACTTGTCTGATCCGACAAAACTACGAGAGATCCTTCGGCAGAGCCTCAGGATGACGGATGGGAAAATCCTACCGCTATCCTCCGTTGGTTAACAGTAGCTTATTCGCCCTCACATAATCAATGGTTTTCGATAAGCCATCTTCCAACCGCATCAACGGGATCCAATGCAACAATTCGCGAGCTTTTGTAAGATTCGGCAAACCCATTTGCGTCAAAAATGGCGGAGCGGTTTCATACACAATTTCCGATGTGCTTTCTGCAAGCGTAATCATTGTTGCGGCAACGTCACGCATCGGCAATTCATGATCGCTGCCGATATTCACCACGCGTACCGAAGCATCTGCGCGCATACATCGGATTAATCCATCAACGACATCGGAAACGTACACGAGCGCCGTGGTTGTGGCAGCATCACCGGCAATGACGAGTGGTTTATTTTCCAACGCCGCAAGAACAAAGTCTGGAATTTGATGGCCTTGGAATAGTGGCATGCGTGGGCCAAAGGTGCGGAAGATGCGCGCAATTTTTGCGTCGAGGCTATGCACCTCGGCATATGTTGCCACCATCGTTTCCGCAAAACGCTTGCCTTCATTGTACGGCGCACGCGGCGTAAGGTGATTGACAACACCAAGATCCTCCTCGGCAAACATGCTCTTTTCCGCCGAACGATTCCCGTACACTACCGCACTCGATGCCAATAAAAACTTCGCCTTATATTTCACCGCAACGTCCAGCATGTTCCGTGTGCCAATACTGTTCGTAAGCAATGTTGGAATACGAAACTCCTCGAATCCCTTTGAGATTGTTGGCATCGCCAAGTGATAGATTTCGTGCACACCAAGAAACTTTACTTTGAATGCCTCAAGCTCTGCGAATGTTTCTAAATCAAATGCCTCGTTCACGTCGATACGTAAAAATTGAAAATCGGGGTTCCGTAACAGTGCCTCGATATTGCGCACATGCCCCGTTGAAAAGTTGTCGATGCAAATCACTTTATTCCCGTCACGCAGCAACGCCTCGCAAAGAAACGAACCAATAAATCCGGCTCCTCCCGTAACTACTGACGTTCTCTGGTCTAAAGAAGACATAGAAGAAAAATTACCATCCTGCGAAGAATGCGGCGGCTTTCGATGAGAAGGTTGGCGCATTCCAAGAGCCGAACAAGGTTTTTCCATCGGACGAAACTAAAGTGACCAATCCGCCGTCACGATGTTCGTAGGTGAGTATATCATCCCGGCTATCCAAATCGAGATCGATGCCAACAACATTGGTTCCGTTCGATTGCTGGTCATGAAGCGTGACAACGCTACGCAACGCGCCAATCGTATTCACGATATTCACCGAATTCCCCACCGTACGATTGCTCACGAACAGATCGTCAACCAAATCGCCATCACGATCTCCCGCAGAAACGCTCACCGAGGATGCACCAGAAAACGGAACAAAATCGACAAGATACTTTCCATCATTATCGTAAACAGCAACGTGGACTTCTCCAGCAATGATGCCGGTGACGATGACTTCTTGCGCAACGTCGCTATCAACATCGGCAGTCGATACAGAAAGTGCAGACGATACAGGGAATGCCGATGCGGTGAATCGGAACACCTCTTCGCCGCTCTCACTCCACACGATGACATCGTGACTGACGTCGGAACCAACTGCCGTTACAATATCTTCTTCCCCGTCACCATTCACATCGCCAGTTGCGACAGATACGCCGTGCGACGATGAACGATCGTAGGCGAAAAACTCATGCATCACGGCACCAAACGCTTTAAACACCCGAACGTGCGGGCCGCCAGATTCCCCAGCGCCCGTCACGATTTCTGGCGTGCCATCATGATCGTTATTGATGGTGGCAACATGCACTCCCCCGCGGAAGTTTTCACCGTATGCCGCAAACTGGGCGTAAGAAGATCCATCAGCACGACGCACGTCAACCATGGGCGCAGATCCCGCAGGCGCACCAAACACGGCAAATGAATATTTCAGTACGTCGTCGGATCCCGTTGCAACATCAGCCTTCGATGATGATTCATCGGATTCTGTCGTGCTCGATGACGATGATGGAGAAGATTTCACCGCCGGCGCATACCCCGCTGCCATAGCAAGCGCTCTGCTGATATTCAACCTGCCTGCACCAAGCTGCCCCACAGAAAAACCACGAATACTTACCGGGTCTACAGAAAGCTTCAGAATGTTCCGAACATCGCCAGCAGAAAGCGTGGGGTATTGCGCAAACAATAGCGCTGCCGCACCGGCAACTAACGGCGATGCCATCGATGTTCCGTTCCACGCGCCGCCATACATATTCGCATACCTTTCCCCAACGTTGTAATACGCTAATCCATACACACGCATGCCTGGCGCAGCAATATCGGCGCATTCCGTGCCGTAATTCGTGAACGTGGTTCCAAAACCCGTGCTATCAACCGCGGTAACACCAATCACCCAATCATCCGCGACGGTACGCAAACATGCGGGGTACACGGGGTGAGCATTCGTATCGCGCGCATCGTTGCCGAGTGCTGCAACAATCACTACCCCTTTCGTGTACGCATCCTTCACCGCGGCTTGCAACGCCGTGTGCGCTTCGTTCCCCGCAAAGCTTAAGTTAATCACCTTCGCCCCATTCCGCACCGCATACCGAATGGCATTCGCGGCATGAAATTCGCTGCCACTCCCCTGATCGTCTAGCATACGCACTGGCATAATTCTCACCTGCCAGCTTACGCCACTCACTCCACGATGGTTATTCCCAACCGCACCAATCTCCCCCGCAACCAACGTGCCGTGATTGATCGCTTCTTCCGAAGAATCATCGCTCGGGCTTGGTGAAGGATTATTATCATTATCAATAAAGTCCCATCCATTCACATCATCAACGAATCCGTTTCCATCATCGTCCTTTTTATTATCGGCAATTTCTTGTGTATTCACCCAAAGGTTCTCTGTAATATCTTCGTGCGCCATATCCAAACCCGTATCAAGCACCGCAACAATCACATCCGATGACCCAGTGGTAACGTCCCACGCCGCTGGGGCATGAATAGCATCTAAGTACCATTGCTCATTGTATTTTGGATCGTTCGGCGTTTGTGCAACGGCGATGAACGGCACGCATGTCATCGAAATCACGATACACAAAACATGCAACAAAGATTGATGACGCATAGAATGCAGCGATTATCCCACGCGAAGACACGAAACAAAAGCGCGGTACCCACAGGCACCGCGCGTTTGTTTATCGAGGCTGCTCACACACGGCGAGCTTTTCCTTCTGATCTCTTTTTAATGCAACCGTATCACCCGGTGATAACGCGATCACAACATCGTAATGTGCCTTGCCCTGATCACAATCCCCCGTTTCAAAGAACCAATTCCCCAATGCGATCATAATCCACGGGGTCTGTTTCAAGTTTCCGTACGCTTCATCAAGCAATACCTTCACCTCTGCACGACGCTCTGGGTAATACCGCTGAAGGAACTCAACATAATCTCGGTAATATTCCTCTGTTTTCAATAAGCTCAACGACATTTTCAGCGCAGCCTCTGCCTTCGGCAAATCTTTCATCAGCTCCAACACATCCGCATACGCGTTCCATGCCACATACGAATTCGGCATCAGCGCCAAATATTTCTCGTACATTTCTCGCGATGCCACAAGATCGCCAAGCATCTTGTGATGCTCTGCGATGACGAGGTAGAGCTGAGTATCCACATCCGGTTCAGAACCCTGTTGCGCTGCAAGCGATGCCTGCGCCGTTGCTAAGCGCTGTTGAACCAACGTTCGAGTAGCATCCTCCATCTGCACATCAATATGCGTCGTCAATCCATAATACGGATCCGTAAACCGCTTCCCCTCTTTCTGCCAAAGCATCACGCCACCAAGGATGAGAATAACAAGAATAGCTGTTCCAAGAAGAACCTGTTTACGGGAGAAGTGATGAATCATATGGGGGAAGTGTACGAGAAATTGAAAAAGATGTGAATGGGAGGTGAACGTGGAGAGACGAAGGGACGCTGATATTTTCGGTCAGTTTCGGTGCGCGACGATGACGGGATCGTCAAGGCGTACTACATAGTACGCCGTCGATCACGTCGAGGAAGCAAGCCGAAAATGACCAAAATAGCAGCGTCCCAAGAAACCAAACGCCCCAGCCGAAGCCGGGGCGTTTGTGTAAACAGTCACCACTCCCAGATTCACCCTATCCGTTCCTTAGAACGAGAGAGCGTTTCCGGTAACTGGAAGGCTGTCGACAAGGTGCGCACCGTAGTAGTCGCTGAGTGTATCAGCGGCATCGGAGAGCGTTGTCGAACCGTCATCCTGCCAGAGCAATGCGCCTGGAAGGCGATAGACTTCATCAGATGCACCACCAGTATATGCCTCTGGTGTTGTACCAAGATATCCACGAAGAACCGTGAGGGCGTTCGTCGTAATTTTGGTAACAAGCATGCGTTCTGACGCTGAAGGAGAAGCTCCGCTATCAGCTGCCGTATCATCGTAGGCGATAACATCACCAACGGCGAATACCGTACCGGAATCCACGTTCAACGTGGAAACGATTGCGGTAATTGCGCCAGACTCAGCAGAGTTATCAGCAGCGATTTCGATGTAGCTCGATACGATTGGATCTGATGCGATCTCAAATTGTACAGAGTCGTCGTTCACAGAGCTTGCACCAGTTGAGTCAAAGTACAACGCGTATGAGTACGTTGTTCCCGCTGGGACTGTTTCAGCAGTGGTGAGAGAAAGCTTTACGAAGCCGATTTCTCGAGCTGTCGCATCACAATCTGCACCAGTGGTCTGAAGCAAGTTCCAATCTGCAGCGATATCAAGCGCCGTTGCGGTGCCTTCCTTCGACAAGTTGTAGAAGTCGAAGTCTGCTGGAAGCGTGAGAGCACCGTTCGTGTCACACTGGTTCCAGTCTGTAGACGCATTGTCTGTCGAGCTCATCTTGAAGATGATATTCTTGAGAATAACGTCTTCTCCGGAAGCAGCAGTCACGTTGAAACGAAGCACTTCCTGATCACCAACAACCTTCGAGCCAGATGGGCTGGAAGAGCTGAGGGCAATGGTTGGCTTGGTTTCACGAACCACGAACTTGTTCATGCTGGTTCCTGCGGCATCAACAGTAGTGATGGTGCTATCGGAGATGGTCTGGCCAGAGCCTTGACCTACCGCACGGAGCTCACTGCTGCCGTCATCGAGAACCATACGAACGCGCTCGTTCGACGTTGCAGAACCGCCAGAGCGGTCTGTGGTTGGGACGTCAATCTTCACCGTTACCGTTGCGTTGCTGTCTTTGCCAACGTAGAAGGTAAGGTCGTTGAACGTGATTGCGTTGCCAGTAAGAGCACCAGTTGCTGTCTGGGTTGCACCAGTAGAATCTGGGTAGCTCACGGTAACGAGAGACACGTTGTTTGCGTATGCGTTCGCACTTGATGTTGTATCCGCTGCACCCTGTGCTTCTTCTACCGTCAAACGATCCACAACGAATGCTTCGTTGGTGGCGTCAAAACGGAACTTAGAAACCGTGTTTGCGGAAGAACCCGTCACCACGAAGTCTGCAGAAGGAGTGTCGGAAGCTGCAGTAACAGCAAGGGAACCGTTGTTTACCACCTTCACGATCGCTGTTGGAACAGACGATACGAAGTTTACGGTGGTTAACGCTACTGTTGCGGTGTCACCTTCGCTATCCAATGCTGTCACGTCTGCTGCAAGAGGAATAACGGCAGCGTACTGGTTGGAGCTTGCGCTTCCACCCTGTGCCACGTTTGCCAAGTTACATACCACGCTCAATGTCTTGGTGGTTCCTGCAGGAACGGAGTACGAGAAGTTCTCAAAGTTCACCACACCAGTCGTTGCTGAAACAATCGATTCTGGGCCGGAGAGCAATGTGGAACCTTCGTACAATGAACATGTGGTGATGTTGTCTGTTGCGTTGACGTAGGTTCCGTCAGCGGAAGCATCTTCATCATCTTCACGACCAGCAGCAAAGTCTGTGTCGTAGTTGTTCTCGTTCACCGCGATCACTGGGCTGAAGTCTGTCACTTCAATTGCGCCGCCGTTTGCTGCTGCAAAGTTGAAGGAAGCCATCGTGACGTTGGATGTTCCGCGAACGTAGGTCTTGGTTCCGCTTGGGGTTGAAGCCAAGGTTACCGTCAAACCAGA
>CALRGY010000021.1 GCA_943358395.1 Candidatus Uhrbacteria bacterium
GTGCTTTACTGCGGCTTCCGAGACCTTCATGCCATTCTTGATGTCTTCAAGGGCAGCTTGTTTTACGGCTGTGTCAACGTGCTTTCCCATATGGCAGATATTTTCCCTCCTCCTGGGGAAGTGTGTCTAGTGTACGGGGTCCACTCCAGGGCTGTCAGATTTCCCTTGTCCATTCCAAAGTCCATGAAAATTCAAGGCATAAAACGTTTGGGACTCTGGTGTTTGGAGCTGGAGATATTGAATGCTTCTACCGAGCGTTGCTCCATTCTGTCCCTCGAGCGCATCTCGGTATCGATAGACAAAAATGTCGTCCACATTTTTCACGGTAATCGTTCTTTTTACAAAAGCAGCAAGGCCCCAGTCGTTAAATTGAACAGGAGCAAAATAGCCAACATGATTCGGTAATGCCCTGGCCAGCTCTTCGAAAAGTTCTGTTTTCGCTTTGCGTGTGAAATTCGTCCGCTGAATACCCTGATGAAATACCTCTTGGAAAAGAAAAATATCGGCATCGTGATACTTCTGTGTGAAGTCAATGATTCCGTTTCCTGCTCTTCCGCCCCATGTATTGAGCACTATGAGTTTCATATTAAAAATACGATCCCGAGAGAGATCGTGTTTTTATGGCGGTGTACACGCGTTCAGTGCCAATTTCACGGGGGCGTTACAAGGGTTTTTCGACGACTTCCACTTTGGCGATTTTAAGGCATGTAGGTCGGGCGTTTTCGATGCCAAAACTGGTACAAAGTGGAACACGGCTTGGAGGGTAAAATGAGACAAATGAGACACTACATACGGGGTATTGAGACAGTGTCTCATTTTGTATATTTCGACTGTTTTATTGGCCTTTCTAGGCAGAAATGACGAAAAAGCTACTGTCTCACTTTTCCGAGGCGTTTCGACATCAAAAGTTACCAACTTCGAGCAGCCTGGACGCCCCACAACCGTTGCGGCATTCCTTGTGTTGTATGGAAAATATGAGGTCAGTGATAATGACGCCAACACGCACAAATCACGAACAGGGAAAGGCGGTGATTGAGGAGAAAATCCGTTACTGCCTCTACGCTCGCAAGTCGAGTGAATCGGAAGAACGGCAGGTGCTGTCCATTGATTCGCAGATCAAGGAAATGCTGCAACTAGCGGAGCGCGAAGGACTCGACGTTGCCGAGATTCGGCGCGAGAGTCATTCAGCAAAATCGACCGGGCAACGACCCGTGTACAACGAGCTCCTCGCCGATATTCGCCAACGTAAATTCGGAGGCATTCTTACGTGGGCACCTGATCGGTTGAGTAGAAACGCTGGCGACCTCGGAGCCATTGTCGACCTCATGGACCAAGGACTCCTGCACGAAATCCGCACCTACGGACAGCGATTCACCAACTCGCCCAACGAAAAGTTCATGCTCATGATTCTTGGCTCAACAGCCAAGCTCGAAAACGACCACAGAGGCGAAAATGTGAAGCGTGGACTGCGAACTCGTGTCGAAATGGGCTTATGGCCAGGTGTGGCACCACTCGGCTATCTCAATCAGGGGTTAATGGACAAGAAATGCCAGGTCATCGTCGATCCAGTCCGGGCGCCAATCATTAAGCAGATGTTTGAAAAGCTTGCTTACGAGAAATGGAGCGGTCGGAAAATCTATAACTGGCTTAAACACGATCTCAACTTCAAAACTAGAGGGAACAAAACCCTGACGCTCGGTGGTGTCTATCGTGTCCTCGATAATCCCTTCTACTACGGCAAGTTCGAGCGACCGCGCGATAGCGGCAACTGGTACGACGGCAAGCACAAGCCGATTATCACGAAAGAGCTATTCGAGCAGGGACAGACTCAATTAAAACGTGACCAGATCGTGCGGGAGAACAAAGAATTCGCCTTCACAAAACTCTTCACCTGTGGCCTGTGCCAGTCTGGCATCTCGGCTGAAGACAAATACAAGAAGCTCCGTGACGGCACGACTGCGCACTACATCTATTACGGCTGTACGCGAGCGAGAGATCGCGACTGCAAAAATCAGTACATTCGTGAAGAAGAACTCATCGCCGAACTCCTCAAAATATTCGATCAGATCAATATCAACGAACTCGGCATGAAAACGAAGCTCGAGGACGAGATCAAGCGGTTTGGCCACTTTCAACGAACGGTCTTTGGCTCGGACGGCACACAGGAAGCGGACGAGGCCGAGGTAAACATTCGGGCGTATGCCAAATACCTGTTGCGGCAAGGGAGTATTTCGGAAAAGCGGGAATTGCTGGGGAATTTGCGGAGTAGATTGGTGTATCTAAACAAGAAAATTACACTGCTACAAGATAGTGCATAAAGTATGGCTTTTCACCCCCCCCATGGTAAACTTTGAGCAAATAAGCTGCTAAAAGTGAGAATTGAAAAAATATGGCGGAACAATTTCGTGAAGATCCGACAAAAAAAGAAACAAAGGTAGAGGCTGATAAACAAGCGGCTCCAGATGCCGCGATGTCGCCAGAGGCAGAAGCGCGAAGAAAGCTTTTCGGCCAAAAAAGTACAGCAAACGAATCATTGCAATTGCTTTTCAAGGCTTATAACGGCATGCCTGTTGAGAAAATGACCAATCATGATGCCCAAGATCCTCTGGTGTCATCAGAGACTATTGATGAGTGGGGTGAGCATATTAAAAAAGCCTTGACTGAGAAAAAAGGGTCAAGAAGGCTCGAGAATCCTGACCTGGTAGTTCCCCTATTACTTTTAGCCGAAAAAGCATTTAAAAGAAACGACCCCAGTGCAACACCGGATGCAGAGAGTAAGCGTTTTCGTGAAACGGCGCTTAATACTGTTCAAGTACTTTTTGAAAGATATCCTGATAAGTTGGATCCCAACGCCTTGAACAGCGGAAAGTTCGATCGTCTTTTGAAAACGGCGGGGGAGGAGTTAAAAAGAGCTGGTGGTGTGGGGGATATTTTTGCCGACACGCTGACAAATATTGGTGAAGATATCGGCAAAGAAGATCCCTACAGATTGATTTATCAACTAGACGGTACAATTGAGTCTCTCACCGGAGGGCTAGTTAATGACGCCTACGATGACTCTCGAGCCGGAGCAGGTGGAAAGGATGTCCAAGAATCCCATCGTTCTGAGGCCGCAAAAATCTTGCCTCAGCTTAAGGCTCTCACGCATATACGTAAGGCGATGTCGCAACGTCTTTTGGGGCGAGAGTTTTCACCTGACGATGTTTCGAAAATCGTTTTAGCTAAGGATGAGCTTGAAAAAATAACGGCGCCTGAGCAAGTACGCGAATCAGGGCAAGCCACTGCATCGACGGGAGCCAAAGTCGAGACAGAATCCCGACCGATTGCTTCCCGGAAATCTGAAGAAACGCCACAAACACCTGAGCGCCAAGTTCGGACGTTTAATGACGTGAAGCGCGAATTGAACGCTGCGACCACCAAGAGTATCGCAGAACAAAAAGCTCTCGTAACTCCGGAAGTTAAGCAAGCTGTAATGCAAGAGGTGTTAAGGATGCTAGATAACAAAATTAAATCGGGGAAGGAATTGGGTGGTAGGGTTGGAGCTAAAAGGATTGTAGATACGCTGGGATGGAATGCCGGCGAAAATGTTTATAAGTATCCTTATATGGTAGGTGCAGGAAAGGAATTAAATAGCGGCGTCACCGTGGTTGATTATATGCAGAGGACATTTGATTATGATTTGCGTAATGACCAAAAACGTGTCGCCGAGTTGAAACAGTGGACCGACGCGCTCGATTAATCTTTCTGAGATAAACAAAATGACTCCGCGATGGAGTCATTTTGTTATTGGACACATCCCTATCGGTCGCCCCACCTTTCTAAGGCAAGTGCGTTGCACGATAAGAAATTGTCCTGGCGGAGAGAAGAGGATTCGAACCTCTGGTACCTTGCGGTACGCAGGTTTAGCAAACCTGTGCCTTAAGCCACTCGGCCACCTCTCCAGGTAGAACGCACCTATTTGGTCTATTTTCGGTTCGCTGCGTCGTAAAGTTGCTCAACGTACCGTGAAGTACGTCTCGCAACATTTACTCCTAGTTCACCGAAACTAGCCGCAAATAGCTGTGTTCTACATTCGTCCACGATATTTTATTCGTTTATCCAAATATCGCTGTTTCACTGTGTTCATTTTTCATCGAGAACTGTCTCAAACGGAGGAACACTCTTTATTCAAGAACAGATTCATGTTTCCCACGAAACTGATGAGTACTGTACAGAAAAGAAGGGCGAGATTCAAGTTTCCTGTAGAATATGGGAAGGATTCTTGAAATGCATGCTGTATGAACCTCCAAACCATCACCACCTACAACCAACTCGCCAAGGAATACGATGACGAAACGGTGGATTTTTGGAATCGATTTCCTAGTGAATGTATTGATGAGTTTGCGGGTCGTATTTCTGGGAAGGTACTGAATGTTGGATCGGGGCCTGGTCGGGATAGTGTTCTTCTTCGCAATCGAGGAATCGATGTCACGTGCCTGGATGCATCGGAGGCGATGATTGCAATGACGGAGGCGCAGGGCTTTCGATCGGTGTTGGGTGATTTCGCGGCGATGCCGTTTGCTGATGATGAGTTTGATGGAATATGGGCGTATACCTCGCTTCTGCATGTGCCGAAGAATAGAATCGATGTGCCGCTGTAAGAAATACGGCGGGTGTTGAAAGATGGGGGAGTGTTTGTGCTTGGTATGCGTGAAGGTGAGTACGACGATTATCGATATAGCTCTGGCATTGCGTTGCCGCGATGGTTTAGTTTTTATACGAAGCCGGAAATCGAAGTGATTTTGGAACGAAATGGATTTACCATTGTGCACTTTGTGGAATACAAACCGGGAACAAAAAATTATCTCAATTTTATTGTGACGTGAGCGTTTTTCCTTCTGTGCGTTGTTGTTCTTTTTTATAATTTCTGCTACCCTCCGTTGATGCTATGGCATTCCATTTAAAGGATTCTGTTGCGAGTATTTCCGGGATTGGTGCCGCAAAGGCGAAGGATTGTGTTCGTATTGGCGTCGTCACGTTGCGTGACGCGCTTTTTGATTTTCCTTTCCGGTACGACGATCTTTCGCATGTTGTTCCAATATCCGACGTAAAGTCTGGCGCAAAAGTGACGGTGCAGGGAACGGTAACGGCAATCGAGAATCGTCGCAGCCAAAAATCGGTGCGCATGATGGTGACGGAAGCATTGGTGCAAGACAGTACCGGAACCGTGAAAGCGATTTGGTTTCATCAAGGGTTTCTTACGAAGGTGATGAAGCCGGGGCAGTTGGTTTCGCTGGCGGGGAAGGTGGACGACCGGTATGGCTTGGCGTTTGTGAACCCGGTGTACGAAGTGTTGGGGAAGATGGATGTTACCAAGCATACCGGGAGAATTGTTCCGATTTATCGTTTGACCGGTGCACTCACGCAAAAGCTTCGGAGAAAGATTGCGGACGTTGCTGTAGCGTGCGTTGGTGAAGTGCTGGACTGGATGCCGGGGCGCATTGTGCGAGAAATCGACCTCATGCAGCTCCCAGAGGCGATTACGGAAATGCATGTTCCACGGTTTGAAGAGCAGAAGAACGCGGCGTTACGTCGATTAAAGTTTGATGAGTTCTTTCTGCATCAGTTACTTGCGGCAAAAAGCCGCCGCGAAATGAAGCAGCGCAATGCACCGAAAATTCCATTCTTTGAAGACGTGGTGCGTGATGCGGTTGAAAAATTGCCGTTTGATCTGACCGGTGCGCAAAAGAAAGCTATCTGGGCGATTATCAAAGACATGAACCGTCCAGAGCCAATGAATCGATTGCTGGAAGGCGATGTGGGAAGTGGTAAAACTGTTGTTGCGGCGATTGTTGCGCTCAATGCTGCGAAAGACGGATGGCAGTCTGCAATTCTTGCGCCAACAGAAATTCTTGCCGAGCAGCATGCGCAAACCCTTCAAAAGCTTTTTGGTGATCGGCTTACCATTGCGCTCTATACCAGAACAAAACGCAGAGTGGGCGGCAAAGAAGTTACGAAAGCCCAGCTTCTTGATGCACTTCGTAACGGCGCGGTACAGCTTGCTGTTGGTACGCACGCGCTTCTTTCCGATGACGTCTGTTTTGATCGTTTAGGGTTTATTGTCGTCGACGAGCAGCATCGTTTTGGGGTGCGTCAGCGACAGGCACTGAAGGATCGGCGGGGCGAGCAGGAGGGCGTTCCGCATTTGCTTTCTATGACGGCTACGCCTATTCCGCGATCGTTGGCGTTGGTGTTGTACGGCGATTTGGACAGATCAGTTCTCGACGAGTATCCAGCAGGAAGAAAGCCAATCGCCACAAAAGTGGTGGATATGGGAAGGGAAGAGGCGGTGTACGACGCAATGCGAAAGCAAATGGACGCAGGGCGGCAAGTGTTTGTGGTATGTCCACTTATTGAAGAATCCGATGCATTGGGGGCAAATTCGGTGAACGATGTGCACAAGGAATTTTCTGCCGGCCCATTCAAAGGCTATAGCGTTATGATGCTGCACGGAAGAATGAAAACAAAAGAGAAAGACGACGTGATGCGCGCCTTTGCAAAGGGCGAGGCGCAGATGCTTATTTCAACAACGGTGGTGGAGGTGGGTGTAGACGTTCCGAATGCAACGGTGATGTACATCGAGGGCGCTGAACGCTTTGGCTTGGCGCAGCTGCACCAGCTCCGCGGGCGCGTTGGCCGCGGCGAGCATGCAAGTGCGTGTTACTTGCATCCAAGTGGCACGCTTGGCACTGTGGCACGGATGCGCCTGCAGGCGGTAGTAGAAAGCCAAGATGGATTTGATTTGGCAGAAAAGGATTTGCAGTTGCGTGGAGCGGGCAACATTTTTGGCGTGGAACAGTCCGGCTTTGATCAATTTAAGCTGGGAACAATGAATGATATTGACCTCATGGGATCGGCAAAGGACTTTTCAAAAGAGATTCTGGACGAGAGCCCAGACCTCGGAATCTATCCCCAGCTTCGCGATCGATTGCAGGAATACGTTGACGAAGTGCACTTTGAATAATGGAAGATTTTTGTTACACTAGCAGCATCTCCAGGTTCCTGTGATTTATTCTTGCGACACGCGCGTGAGGGGAGACGGCGGAGGTTCGCATAGCATCATTACGTATGTTTGATGCACAGGATATTCAGGTATTACGTGACATGTTCGCAGAGCAAGATGCGCGGATCGAGCAAAAACTCAATCAGAAATTCACGGCTTTTCGTGAAGAGATGGACGTGAAGTTCGCCGTATTTCGGGATGAGATGTTCGAAGCGATGGACGTGAAGTTTGTCACGTTCCGTGATCAGATTTTTGAGGTCATGGATGCGAAATTCGTCGTATTTCGTGACGAAATGACCGGTGTTATGGATGCGAAATTCGCCGTGTTTCGGGACGAGATAACCGAAGTGATGGACGTGAAGCTGCTTGGGCTTCGTGATCAGATTTTTACCAAGATGCACAGCGAGGTTTATCAAGTACGCGATGACATTGTCGATGTCATCAATGGCGGCATTCTCCCCCAAGTCACCAAACTTGATCGCCGCGTCTCCCGCCTTGAGCGCTGGGCACGCATCGTCTAAACAAAGACCCTCTCGCTTCATGGTGAGAGGGTCTTTTGTACTCATTAGTCCTTCCTCATTTTGTCTATTTTCGACTCAGATCATCGGAAAATCGTTCAACGTACCGTTAAGTACGTCTCACGAATTTTCCTCGATCTTCATCGAAACTAGCCTAAAATGAGAAAGTCCTACTCATTTCATTTTCGTTCTTAGTTCGCTGACCGTTTTTATTGATTTTGGATCAAGGATAGTTTTAAAGCCAAGGCGTTCGGCTTCTTTGCGGCGGCGTTCGCTGAAGGCAACGGAGCGTACTTCGCCTCCAAGCCCAAGCTCGCCGATAACAATGGTTTTTGCCGGGAAGGTAACGTTGTCGATGGCAGAGAGGATTGCTGCGGCAACGGCCAAATCAGCACTCGGCTCATCGAGTTTGAGTCCGCCGACCACATTGACGTATACATCTTGATCGTGCAGCCGAACTCCAGCTCGTTTACTTAAAATCGCTAACAGCATCTGTAATCGTCCTACATCGTAGCCGCTTGTTCGTCGAACAGGATTGGGAAAGAAGCTTTTATCGACGAGCGCCTGAATCTCCACCAGGAACGGACGATTACCCTCCATGATGCATGTCACCACCGATCCTGGGCCGTCGACTCGCTCCTTTAAAAACATTGCTGAAGGATTCTCTACAGGAATCATCCCTTTTTCCGTCATCGCAAATACACCAACATCTTCCACGCTCCCAAATCGATTTTTGCTTGCGCGAAGAAGTCGATATGCGCTCGTTGCATCACCCTCGAGCGTAAGAACTGTGTCAACAAGGTGTTCAAGCGTTTTCGGACCAGCCACGATGCCGTCTTTCGTGACCTGACCGATGATAAGGACCGGAACATTCGATGCTTTTGCGTAGGAGATTAATTCCGACGTTGCGGCACGAACAGCAGTTGGCGTTCCAGGAAAGGACTCTACGCCGTCTGTCATCATCGTCTGAATGGAATCCACGATCACGATACTCGGCTTCATCGCCTCCGCCGCAGCAATAATCGATCCGGTTTCTGTGGCGTTAGAGAAGACAACGTGTTGGGGATTAAGTCCTAATCGAACGAACCGTAAGCGAACTTGCCCTTCAGATTCCTCACCGGATGCGTAGTAGGCAGCCCCCTCCTTACTCGCGCCCCCTCCGACTCCCCCATAAATGGGGGAGAGGTTTCGATGAGATGAATCAATGCGTTTCTCCCCTCCATTTATGGAGGGGTCGGGGGAGGCGGGGGGCCGGGAGTGGCCACCGAATCCCGCAGCCAACTGCGCCACCAACGTCGACTTCCCAATTCCTGGTTCTCCAGCAAGAAGAGTGACAGACCCTGGAACTAGGCCTCCGCCTAATACACGATCGAGCTCGCTGATGTTCGTGTACTGCCTCTCAACAATCGCCGTCGTCGCCGATGATAAATTGAGCGTTGCGGCTGGACGAGATTTTGTTCCTTTTGCTTTACTTGATGATCCTTTTGTCGGCACTTCAGCTTCATCAAACACCGTGCCCCATTGCCCACACGTCACACACCGCCCACTCCACTTTAAACTCTGACTATCGCAATGCGTACAGATGAACATAGATTATCGGCTGCCTCCGCAGAAGTTTTTGGTGGAAAAATGCATATAATCTTTCAAACTTTTCCAGTTGCCTCCCCAGCCGAAGTTATGTTTTTTAAAAATGTCGACGATTTGTTGCGGCATGTCGTATTTACACGTTTCTCCTTTTGGGCAATTTGGATTTGTGCCTGGATTGATGTCGAGTGCCACACCCCATGAGTGAAAGCTGAGGGAGCTGGAATTATTTCGGTTTGCTCGCCAGTTATATGTACCAATGCTTGTAATGGTGTAATTCAGGTTTGCTGCGGCAATGTCATCGAATGCGCCCTGAAGGTCGCTGGCGATAAGTCGGTGCGCGCTATATGTTTTTCCGTCATAGTTCACTTTAACAAGTTGCTTCGTGACCTCTGCTTCGTCCTTGCCGAAGGTGTTCAGCATGCACGTCTGCCATTTGGATGACTTGAATAAGTCGCCGCTTGGCGTAACGCCTTCCCCGTATTCAACCACGTTATCATCTGGAATTTCATGGATGGTTAAAATTTCAAGGCTTTGAAGGGATGTAGTGCTTGGATCGATAAGGAACCCGATGGTATACGCAGAGAACAAGAGCACGATTCCGGTAATGGCATTCGTAATACGTTTTTTTGCTTTCTCGATGTACTTCGCCTTTCCACGAGAAAGAACATATTGCAAACCACCGAGCATCATCATGACCACAGCGATGAGCGCTCCAGCACCCAGCGCCCAGCCGTAGAGTGCGTTGACGTATTCAGCAAGGAAATTCACGGTGGTGTATGTGCCATTTTGGGATTTGACTGGAGAAGTAAATTCTTTGAATCCCGGAATTTTGACGTTTAAAACGGGAATGATGAAATCTTTATCCTTGCTGCCATTCTCAGCTGTCGTGGTCGTGGATTTCGTGCTCCCCACATTACCTTGTGCCACGGAATGATTGGTCGTTCCATCTCCGTATGTGCAGGTGAGGGCGAATGATGATCCGAGGCTCTTGGTGCAGTAACTATCGCATGCTGTAGCAGAAGATGTATCAGAAGACGCTTGACTGCTGTTTACTTTGGTCGTGGATGTACACCCACAAGAATACGTTCCGTCTTTGCAAGATGACATTGCGGCATCGGAAGTGGACCCTTTCGACTCAATCGATGTGTCTGTGATGGTAGCGAAAGCACTCGACGGAATGCCAACGAGGAATGCAAGGCTCACGATGATGAGGAGGGAAGCGCGGTTCATGTTTTTTGAACAATAATCTGACGGATAATGGTTTTGAGGGTTCCGTTATCCATGGCACCAGTATATCGCGTGCCGTTGATGAAGAGTGTTGGGGTTGCGGAAATGCCCAGTGCAATGCCTTCTTCGTACGTTTGCTGCACCACTGGGGAAGGGGTTTGCTGCGTGGTGCACGTGGAGAATGTAGACATTTTAAGTCCAAGCTGTGTGGCGAGGTTGGTGTACAGATCGGCGCCAAGGCCGTTATTGTTTTTCATGAGGAGGGTGTGGTATTCCCAGAACTTTCCTTGGTCACCAGCACAACGCGCAGCAATGGCAGCATTGAGTGCTTCGGGGTGCTGGGAGGTGTTGGGAAGGTCTTTCCATATCACACGAAGATCGTTGGGATAATCGTCCGCAAGAAGGTCGACGAGGGTGGCGCTGAGTGTGGCGCAGTCGTTGCAGCCGTAGTCGCCGTACATCACAATGGTTGCTTTTGGAGATGATGACCCAATCGCAGGGTCGATGAATGTAATGGTTGGTTCGGTAACCACCGGGGCATCGGTGTACGTGATGCTGTTGCCAAAGCGAAGGGACGTTGCGAAAAAAGCGAAGAGGATGAGTGCAAGTACTCCAATACTAATCGCAAAATGCCAGAAATATTTCATAAATTATTTTAAGCGAATGACGTTGAGTCTTCCTGCTTCGTCTGCATAAAAGAAGTTTTTGCCATCGCTGGAAACGCTGGGGGAGAAGACCTTTGTGTCTGAAGCGGGGATGGCAACAAGCCGGGCATTCCCGGTAGTGACATCGATGCTATACACATCATCCGGTTCGGTAATGAGCGAAAGGTCGCTACCACCGCCAGCAGGCATAACCCGAGGCACCCCGCAATACGCTAGTGTCGCCGATGCGAATGTGCACTTTTCAACGACGGTGACTATGCTCATCTTTTTCCTGCTATCGCCTTTGCGATCGCCACGGCTGTCTGCGTACCAGAGCGTTGGCTTGTATGCATTTCCAGGCTCTGAAATAGAGTAGAGCAAATGTTTCCCGTCTGGTGCCCAAATATTTCTAAAATGCGAGCCGTCCACAATCAGTGCGCCAGCAGCTTCGCCGTCTACACCAATCAGATAAATTTCTTGCTGACCAAACGCGTCGCCAGTATTGCCGCCCGTGGCAGAAAAGCCGAGCACGGTATTGTTCGGCGACCAGCTGACGCTGACTTTGGAGTCATTTTCACCCAAGCTGGCAAGCACTTTTGTAGACGTGCCGTCTGTATTCGTTACGACCAGTGCGCGATTTGAAACACTGTTTCCCACGCTTTTTGCGGCAATGGCACTGCCGTCACTGGAAAAAGAGAAGTCTTCCCAGTGGCTTGGGAGGGTGACTTGTTTTGCGGCATCAAAATCGTATACAACGTTGCTGCCGTCTGGGAATTCAATCACGGCATTTGTGGCCGCAGTATCGAACGTAATGGTTTCTGCCTTAGGGAAGCTCACGTTGGACATCGCAACGACTTTCCCGTCTGCGCCAATAGTATAAAACTTGCCATCGGCTGGGTCGTAGTATGCAATAGTGCCATTGGCAGTAACCGTGGGGCTTTTGACGGCGGTATTGGTAAGCAGTGTTGTGAAGGTTTCGCCGCCTTTCGCGGTATTCGATGGTGTGAGTGTGGGAGATCCTGTGGTTCCACCGGAAGATGTTCCGGTGCCCGTGGTTCCGGTTGGTGCACCAGTTTCGGATCCAGGGAGCGTTCCTGATGTTCCAGTGTCTGGCGTTTCCGTCACAATGGTGGAAACGGCGTTGCGGAAAAAGACCATGTATAACGCCAGGGCAATAAGGATTGTTGCCAGAATAAGTCCGGCAATTTTGAGCACGAATGTGGTACGTTCAGACATAGAAAATCAATGAGGAAGCAAAGACCCAATGCCGCCAAAGGCATCCATGACGGTTTTTGCCACGGTGTAATCAGCGAGAATAACAAAAGTGACGAGAAACATGACGAGGAGAATTTTTCCGGTCATGGCAAAGAATTGAATAATCGTTCCGACTTTTGCAAAGATTTCGACAGCACTTCCTTTTTTAAAAATTGGGAACCCAGCTTTGGTCATCACACGCTTGGTGTTGTCGCTGAGGCTTGAGGAGAAGAAGTTCAGGAGTTGATGAGCGAAAGATGTGGTGTTTCCTGCTGCATCTCCAAACTCGAGCATTTCGCCTTGATCGACGACTGAAAGTCCTTTTTCCATGAATTGTGACTTCCATGCCATTATCATTTCCTCGACCTCCGCTTGCATGCGCTGGAAAAGATTTTGATCGGCATTGCTTTGGGCTGAACGGGCTTGAGAGCGTGCGCGGATTGCGCCTGCCATGCTCTGTGCCGCATCATTCTCATCGGCAATGTGCGCCATCTGCTCCATTTCTTCGCCTTCTTCCGCAGATCTGTCTGCAAATTCGGGGTGCGCCTCTGCTTGCGTTGCGCGAAGGTTTGGCATCATTGCGGCGGGGTTTGCATAGCGTTGTGCCGTATGGCGATGCGCCGCAAGCTCCGCAACAGGATCAGTGCGATATGCGCCTTCATCGATGCGAGTCTGCGGCACCGCCTGCATCATGCTTAAGCCAACCACGGCACCACGCCCAAAACGCCCTATACGAGCCCGCAATGCCGCCATCTTCCCAGCTCGAAGCGTAGCGCTAGGGCTTGATGATGCAGGTCGAGATACTGCGGCGGCGGTTGCCATAAAAATATGCAGGAATTATACCACGCAACAAAAAAACACCGTCCATCATCGGGGCGGTGTTTTTTGAGAGGATGAGGATCGGAGAACGTACGATTTACCGGATACGCAGTGATCCGTTCTTTTCTATGGTAACGGTAAGCTTTGTTTTTGGGCGTTTGGTGGAAAGAATAGTGTTCGCGATGGTGTGCTCGAGTTTTTCTTCCAGTACGCGGTGAACATCGCGGGCACCGTGGCGGGGATGGACGTGGGTTGCGAGTGTTTCGGCGAGCTTTTTGGGGAGCGTCACGGAGAGCTTTGCGGTTTTGAGTCGCCCGATCATGTCGCGAATTGCCAACGTGGTAATTGCAACGATGTCTTCTTTGGTGAGCGGATTGAATACACAAATGTGTCCAATGCGGTTGACGAGCTCTGGACGGAAATGCTCTTCAAAGACGGTGCGAAGATCTGTGTGGGCATCGTGTACAAGATTCGATGACTCGTGGAACCCAAGATGTGTTTTTCGTAACCTGTCTTGCCCAACGTTTGTGGTGAGAATAACGACACTGTGTTGAAAATTCACCTTGGCACCCGTGGCATCGGTGATTGATCCTTCGTCAAGAATTTGCAGCAACAGGGCTTGAACGTCTTTATGCGCTTTTTCCAGTTCGTCGAATAGAATAACGGAGTGGGGTTTGTCCCGCATCGCATCGCTGAGTTTTGCACCTTCGCGGTAGCCCACGTACCCCGCCGGCGCGCCAACAAGCTTGCTGACGCTAAACCCTTCGGAGAATTCGCTCATGTCAAAGCGAATCAGTGCCTTTGCATCGCCAAACATTTCCACGGCAAGTGCTTTGGCGAGCGCGGTTTTCCCTACGCCCGATGGCCCAGCAAATAAGAACGATGCCAGGGGATGATTCGGTCGCGCGAACCCAAGCTTTGCACGGCGCATAGCACTCGCAACGTTTGCAACAGCGTTGTGTTGGGAAACGACGTGTGTATGAAGCCGGTCTTCTAGGGTGCGGAGCGCGGCATGATCGTTTGCAGTAAGGCGGGAAAGCGGAATGCCGGTGGCTTTGGAGGCTGCGGCAAGAATCATGTCGCTTGTGATGGCAATGGGGGTGCGGTGAACGGGCGTTTCCTGAATGGCGGCGATGCGTTTTTCCAGCGCAGCTTCATGGTTTTTGAGGGCGATGGCGTCTGGAAAATGCTCGTGCGTAACGGCAGAAACTTTGGCTTCGCGAATGTGCGCAAGCTCGTGTTCAAGTGCGCGAAGAGTTTTTGCGTTGCTGTTGGGTGTTTTGCGCATGATGTTTGCGTGCGCACCAGCTTCGTCTAGCAAATCAATCGCTTTATCTGGGAACTGTTTGCTCGGCATGTACCGTTCGGCAATGTGCACAATCGTTTCCAGTGCAGATGGGGAATACGTTACCGCATGATGCGTTTCGTACCGGTGCCGAATGCCGGCAAGCACCTGCAAGGTTTCACGCGTATTTGGTTCACGCACGGCCACGGTGGCAAAGCGGCGTTCGAGTGCAGCGTCTACCATGATGTGCTTTTTAAATTCGGCAGATGTGGTGGCGCCAATGCAGCGCAGTTCGCCGCGTGCCAATGCTGGCTTGAGCATGTTTGCGGCATCGAGCGATCCGCTTGCGGCGCCAGCGCCAATAATGGTGTGAATTTCGTCGATGAATAATACAACGTCATCGCGATCGTGGAGTTCTTCGAGCAGTTGGGTGATTCGCGCTTCAAAGTCGCCGCGGTACATGGTTCCTGCCACAAGTCCAGACATATCCAGCCGATGAATATGCAGGCGCATCACTGCGTCTGGCACAGATCCCTCGACAATGCGTTTTGCCAAGCCTTCAGCAATCGCAGTTTTGCCCACACCTGGTTCGCCAAGAAGCAGGGGATTATTCTTGGTACGGCGGGCAAGAATTGCAATGACGCGATCAATCTCTTCGTCGCGCCCGATCACTGGATCGATAGTATCTGCAACGTCTTTTGCGGTGAGTTCTGTAGTGAAAAATCCTAAAGCGGAATTGTTTTCGTCGCCATGCTCATCTGCAGGGTGGACGTGACCACAGTCTTCACATGGTTTTTGCTGCTCGGAAGGCTTTGTAGGGAAGGGGCTGCGTGGGGCATTGGGCGCATCTGGGAAATTAGCAGTGGTTTTGAGGATGGTGTCCAAATTGTCTCGTAGCAGGGTTTCGTTCACGTTGTTGTGCGAAAAGTATGCTTGTGTTTCTGCAACGTTTGCCTCAACAATGCCGTGCAGCAGGTGCTCTGTACCGACGTATCTGTGCCCGTGTGTTCCTGCGGCATGCACTGCTTTTTCGATAATCGTTTTTGATGCCTCTGAAAGAAGTGGGGTAATGGTGCTTGCGCGAGCAATAGCATCTTCGGCAAGGCCGGTGCTGGGAAGAAGAACAAGGTGCTGCAATGTTGCGGGTGTTGCCCCTGCTTTTTTGAGAATTTCTGCACCAATCGAACCCTCTTCTGTGCCCAGTGCCCAGAGCAAATGCGTTGGCGCAATGGTATCGCCGCCTTTTTCAACGGCAAGGCAGAGTGCGCGGGTAAGTACCGCCTTCAGATGACTGGTAAATGTTTCAAGTAATTCATTCATAATCGTTCAGGATTTTACCGACCCATGGATCGCAGGCGTTTTACTCGCTCTTCCATCGGCGGATGGGTGGCAAAGAGATTCGTGAAGAACGATCGGGTTTCTGCGGTTGCGCCAAAGGGGTTACTGAAAAAGAGGTGCGCTGTGGCGTGGTTGGCGTGCTGCATGGGTGTGCCATGCGCAGCGATTTTTTCCAGTGCAGATGCTAAGCCGTCTGGGTATCGGGTGAGCAATGCGCCGCTGGCATCGGCAAGGTATTCACGGCTTCGGGAAACAGCAAGCTGGATAATTTGGGCAAAAAGTGGAGAAAGAATTGCGAGCGCGATGCCGGCAATCATGAGCAGACCAGCAGACTTACTGTCATCATCACTCCCGCGGAAAATGTGGGTATGGATGAGAATATCGGCAATGAGAGAAATGAGCCCTACAAGCACCACCACAATGGTCATCACACGAATATCGTAATTCTTGATATGCGAAAGTTCATGCGCAGCAACGCCTTCAAGCTCTTCTTTGGTAAGAAGCGCAAGCAGCCCGGTGGTAAACGCAACCGATGCATGCTCTGGATCCCTTCCCGTTGCAAAGGCGTTCGGGCTCTTTTCATCCATAATGTATACCTTTGGCATGGGTTGGCCGTTGGCAATACATAGGTTTTCAACCACCGTAAATAATTCCGGCGCCTGGGATTTTTGAATGGGTTTTGCTCCAGAAACAGAAAGAGCAATCGACGACGATGCGTAATAGCTTATCAGGCTATAGATGGTTGCAATGAGCGTGCCGGCAATAATGCTCGACGACGCATCGACCCCGTTCATTGCGCCAATGAGCCACGATAGCCCAATGACGAATGTACTCATCACGCCAATGAGCACCCATGTTCTCCGTTTGTTGTGTGCAATATCTGCGTACATAGTGGAATTGATATTAGTCCTTCCTCATTTTGTCTATTTTCGACTCAGATCATCGGAAAATCGTTCAACGTACCAGGTAGTACGTCTCACGAATTTTCCTCAATCTTCATCGAAACTAGCCTAAAATGAGAAAGTCCTACAATAAACGAGAACAATGAACGAAGTGAAGTGGGGACGAGGGTGCATGTTTTGCAGCGAGCTCACCGGATGCACAGCCGTCGCTGAGCGATAGCGAGGCGTTACGGCGTAGCGTCCTTGAGCACAGCGGAAAAACATGTACCCGAGTCGCCACGGAACGACGAACCTACGAAAGATCCTTCCCACTTCGCTAAAGCTTCGTGGGGACAGGTCGGCGAAGCCTCAGGATGACGGAAGTGATCTTAGAACGTGACGACTGGCGCTACGTCTGCCACCTCTGGCGCATCGTAGAAATCGTATTTCTTGAAGCCGAGCATGTTGCCGACAAGATTCGTAGGGAAGACTTGCAGCTTGGTGTTGAAGTCGCGGGTGTTGCCATTGTAGAAGCGGCGTGCGGCTTGAATTTTATCTTCGGCGTCGACCAATTCACGCTGTAAGTGACCAAAATTATCGGATGCTTTCAAGTCTGGGTAGCTTTCTGCCACAGCGAACAGGCTTTTCAACGTGCCAGAAAGCACGTTTTCTGCTTTGGCGTGATCTGCAGCATTGCCAGCGTTCATTGCAGCATTGCGCGCCTTGGTCACGTTTTCAAACACCGAGCTTTCATGCGTTGCATATCCTTTCACCACGTTGACGAGGTTAGGAATAAGGTCGTAGCGACGTTTTAACTGCACCTCAATATCTGCCCATGCTTCGTCAACCCGGTTTTTGCTGGTCACTAATCCGTTGAAAACAACCACGAGCCACAGTCCTCCAAGAAGAAGGACACCAACCACGATCATCATTGGCATAGAAAATATGTTAATGTGTTGCGGTAAGGATAGTGCGTTTTTGGTGGTGCGTAAAGCGGAAAAAAGCATATTATTGCGAAGATAAGCCAAATTATGAATATTCCTTCAATCATAGGGAAGCGCGTCATCGTATTTGATCTGGACGGAACCGTCACGGAAAGTAAGTCGCCGATGCATGGCGAAATGGCAGAACTCTTTGCGCGGATTCTTTCCCGAATGAAAATTGCGATCATTTCTGGTGGTGCATATGGGCAATTCGAGCGCCAATTGCCCGCATTGACGTGTACCGATGAGCAACTGCGCAACCTCTTCTTTTTTCCCACCACTGGCACCCGATGCTATCGATACACTGATCGATGGGAACAGGTATACGTCGACGAAATGACGGTGGAAGAGCGTCAAAAGATTCGGCTCGCTTTTGATCGCGCGTTTGCCGACATCGGCTACCATCATCCAGAAACGTTATACGGTGAGGTTGTGGAGGACAGGGGAACGCAGATGTCGTTTTCCGCTTTAGGGCAACAGGCACCACTCGAATTAAAGAATCAGTGGCGTGATACCCAAGATGCTCGCCCAGCGATTGTTGCTGCGCTCCAAAAGCATCTCCCCGAATTTGAAGTGCGGATTGCGGGGGTAACCACCATCGACGTGACGCGAAAGGGAATCGATAAGGCGTACGGTATGCGCAAGATGGAAGAATTATTTGCGTGTTCCGTGGCAGATATGGTGTTTGTTGGTGATTCATTATTCGAAGGCGGGAATGATCATGCGGTGTTGAAAACGGGGATTGAGGCGGTTGCTGTGGCGAATCCTGAAGAGACAAAGATCATTCTTCGAGAATGGCTCAAAGAAATGGAATCGTAAGCTATGCAGCCAATTCTCTCCCCCGCAAAACAATTCATCTTCACCTCCTATTCTTTTGATCCCACCACCGGCGAAGTGCTCTTGAAATACGCCATCGATGAGGAGGAATTCGTGGAGCGATTAGTATTCCCAGTGATCTCTCCCCCTTTACAAGGGGGAGTCGGAGGGGGTGGGGAGTCGGCTCGCGGTTCCGAAGCTCCACGGGAGCGAAGGACCGAGGGAGCCCTCGATCGCGCATTATTCACCCTCCACCTCATCGCCGGCATCAGCTACTACAAAGCAAAGCTCCCCCCAGAAATCGTGATCCAATCCGGTTCTCTCACCCAAGAGCAAGCAGAATTCTGGAACACGCTATACACCCAAGGTCTTGGCGAGTTCTTTTTCCGAAATGATTTGAACGGAGAAGGGTACGTAAAGTTTCCGGTTGGACGCGATCAAATCACCGAGAACCCTCCCCCTTTACAAGGGGGAGTCGGCTTGCCACTCCGAAGCTCCGAAGGAGCGAAGGGTGGAGGGGGTCTTCTCCCCATCGGCGGTGGAAAGGATTCCCTCGTCGCCATCGAGCTCTTACGTTCCGCAGGCATCGATTTCGATCTTGTCATGTTCGGCAACCATGCCCGCATTCGCGAGGTCGCGGCAGAAGTGGGGAAGCCGCTGCTGCAGATCACCCGCACTATTGATCCAAAACTCATCGCACTCAACAAAGCTGGTGCATGGAATGGTCATGTGCCTATTACGGCGTATGTTGCCGTTGCCTCGATGATTGTTGCGCTCCTTCACGGCAAGCGTGACGTGATTTTCGCCAACGAACGCAGTGCAAATGTGGGCAACATCGAGATCGATGGGACGGTGATCAACCATCAATACAGCAAAAGCCTCGATGCTGAACGGAGTCTCCAACAGTACATTTCGTCCTTCGTCTCATCGGAGACGCGAATTTTCAGCCTGCTCCGACCACTTTCCGAGCTCGACATTGCCCGTCGATTTGCGGCGAATGGGAAATATTTCAACGTTTTCTCGAGTTGTAACAAAAATTTCAAGCAAAGCGGTGTGCCAAGCGTTACCCGTTGGTGTGGTACATGCCCAAAATGTGCATTTGTATTCGTTATGCTGGGCGCATTTATCCCTCGTCGAAAAATGATCGAGATGTTTGGCGAGGATCTGCTGATGAATCGTGATCTGATCCAAATGTATAAAGATCTTTCAGGGTACGGAGCAATGAAGCCGTTTGAATGCGTGGGCGAATATGAAGAAGTTATCGCCGCATTCGCGCTCATCGAGGGCAGGGGAGAGTACGATGATTCACCGGTTATGCAGTGGTTTACTGTTGAGGTGATGACAACGCGTAAAGACATTGATGCGTTGATCGATCACGCACTCACTCTTTCAAAAGAACACGCCATGCCAGAGGAATATGCCCAATTCGTTTATGCGTCTCGCTGATTGTTCAGGAAAAACCGTCATCATCTTAGGCTTTGGTCGCGAGGGTAGAGCGATGTTAGAAGTGTTGAAATTGCATGTGCCGACGGCGAGAATCATCGTGACGGATGAGGCTCCCCTCGATCTCCCGCCCCCTCCTTACTCCTCCATAAATGGGGGAGAGGTCTCGGTCAGATTCTGCTCCATCGATGATACCGTTGCTGCTACTACATCAAACACCATCGTCATCAAATCCCCAGGAATCCCGTGGCACAAGGATTATGTCCAGGCAATGCAGTCTGCGGGTGCTCAATTCACCTCATCGACGAATCTGTTCATGACAGAGCGTCAGTCCCGCGATCTCCCCCTCCTTACGAAGGAGGGGGTTGGGGGGAGGTTTCGCACCATCGGCATCACCGGCACCAAGGGCAAAAGCACCACCTCATCTCTTCTTGCCCACGTGCTCAAAGCCGCTGGAAAGCCTGTGGTTCTTGCAGGCAACATCGGCGAGCCGGTGATTTCTCATCTCAATGAACCAGCAGACACCGTCT
>CALRGY010000022.1 GCA_943358395.1 Candidatus Uhrbacteria bacterium
GGTTTTGGAATCGACGTTGCGGCAAGCGAATTCTACAACGCCAAAACAAAGAAGTACGAACTGTCTACGGATAAACGGAAATGCACTGCAAAGCAGATGATTGCATTGTATGCCGCGTGGGCAAAGAAGTACCCGATGATTTCTATTGAAGATGGATTAGCAGAAGATGCGTGGGAGGATTGGGAAGCAATGACGAACGTGCTTGGAAAGAAAATGTTGCTTATCGGCGATGACCTTTTCGTGACTGATGCAAAGCGTCTGCACCGCGGAATCGATTCCGGCGTTGCGAATGCTATTCTTATTAAGCCGAATCAGATTGGCACACTATCTGAAACCATGGAAACAATCGGTCTTGCACGTGAAAATAAGTACAAGGTGATTATTTCTCATCGTTCCGGCGAAACAACAGATACCACCATCGCGGACCTTTCCGTTGCCGTGAACGCCGAATTCATAAAATCCGGTGCGCCATCGCGATCAGAACGGTTGTGTAAGTATAATCGACTTTTGGAGATTGAGGAGGAGATATAAGAAGAAATTCTTCATTTTAGGCTATTTTCGGTGCGCGACGATGACGGGATCGTCAAGGTGTACTTCTTGGTACACCGTCGATCACGTCGAGGAAGCAAGCCGAAAAGAGACAAAATGAAGAATTTCTTTAGGACGCTACGCCGCGACGTCTCGCTCACGCTCGACTGCGGCTGTGCATCGTGGCTCTCGCTGCAAAACCTATACCCTCGCCACTGGCGCTCGCGCAAATACTATTCTCGATTCAGAAGCGCGAGAGGGAGGCGGAGATTTTGTTCGAATCGGCGGGCGTGGGTGCGGGGTGTGGCTATGGATGCGATGGTGCGCTTTTTGGGAACGTGAGATGAGAGAATATCGCTCAACGAAAAGGTGAAGCGTGAACCGGTCCTCCGACGGTTGTTCATAGGAGATGATGATTAAGATTTTAAAAAGACGAACCATTTTTTTGTTATCGCGTCTTCGATGTCGATATTCATACGTTTTGCGAAAAGCAGAGTATAGGCGAATACGTCAGCAATTTCTTCGGCAAGCGCATATTTTCCTTCTTGCTCCGATGAGACTTTCCGTCGTGTTCGATCACTGAGCATGAGATGCGCTCGTGTAAGTTCACCGAGTTCCTCTTGAAGTTTAAGCAGAAACCAGTCATCGGTATATTCGATTCCGAATTTTGTACTGTACTCTTGCGCAACCAGATCCGATTTTTCTGTGAGTTCTTGAATGGTCATAGCTGAATAGGGAAGGACTATGCTAAACGCAACCGACCGAAGGAACGCACGTGTTTACGGAAGCGGCGGAGATTGAGAAATTGACGAATCTGTTTACCAACTTCGTGGCGTTTGGTGTTGAAGGGTGAAGAGCAGTAAGCAACCGTCACGTTGTAGTGACGAAGGGCAATGGAATTCATAGAGGTACGAAATTTAGATGGTTGAGAACCGGCGCATGACTGCGCGGACAATGCCTTGAATATTGATGTCGCCGCGGATAATGATGGGGCTCATGGTGCTATTGGCGGGCTGAAGACGGATATGATCGGGTTCGCGGTAGAAACGTTTGAGTGTGGCGTAGGCGTTATCCAGAAGTGCAACGACGATGTCTCCATTCTTTGGGGAAGGATTTCGTTCAACAATCACATAGTCACCGTCGAAAATGCCGTCTTCGATCATTGATCTGCCTTTGACTTTGAGGATGTACGAATTCGTGGGATCAACCACGAAATCTGCGGGAACGGCCATTGCTTCATTTTGCTCCACTGCCTCGATGGGTTCACCAGCAGTGATGAGTCCGGAAAGTGGGAGCATAATGGCAAGCGGAGACATCGGTTCTGTTTCTACAAGCTCGATGGATCGCGCTTCACCACGATCACCAGTGTTGATGATGCCTTTTTCGCAGAGCGTCTTGATATGTTGATGAATAGTGGCGGGCGACGAAAGCCCAAGCTGTTCAGCGATTTCTCGGTAGGACGGCGTATAGCCATTTTCTTTCACGAAATGCTCGATACAGTTCAGAACTTCTCGTTGCTTTTTGGTGAGTGGCGGAAGTGGAGGCATAGATGTTCGTGTTATGTTCGTATCATAAACGAACGGAGAACGAACGCAAGAGTAGCGATGTGGATAAGACGTTTTTATATTTGGTACCATGCGGAAAACCTCTATGTTAAAAATTGTTGAAGCTCCACTTGCTGGTCACCCCGATAAAGTCTGCGATCAAATCGTAGAAACGGTTGTTGATGAATATCTGCGGCGCGATCCGTTAACGCGCATGGATATTCAGGCGTTGGGAAGTAATGGCATGGTGATGCTTGGTGGCGTGGTAGATTCCCGAGCCGATTTTGATGCAGCCGCCATTGGAAAAGCGGTATATGCCAATGCGGGCTATGCCGATGCCATCGAGCTTTTTGTGAATTTGGATAAACCAACGGAAGATGCGGCGCGAACCATGGCACGGGGCGGGGCACAGGGGACCGCTATCGTCCACGGGTACGCCACCAAAGAAACCCGGGAAATGCTGCCGCGTGCCGTGGTATATGCGAACGCTATTGCTCGTCGAATCGATGTGCTTCGTCAAACGGATCCACGATTTTCTTGGCTTCGACCCGATGGAAAAGTTCAACTCGCAACGGATGGTGACAAGATTCGTGCCGTTACCGTGATTGTTGAGCATGATCCGGGCATGGAGCTCGCGGCAGTGCAATCGCAAATTGTCGATGAGGCGATTATGTCATCGCTTCCGTCGATTGATGGTGTGACCATTTTGGTGAATTCTGGGGGGTCGTTTACAAAAGGTGGTTTTGGAGCGAATGCGGGAGTATCGGGGCGAAAAGTGCTCGCCGATTCATATGGTGGGCTGTTGCCGCATGGTGGCATGGGGCTTGCGGGGAAAGATCCGTTAAAGCCAGGGCGATCGGGAACGTACATGGCGCGCTTTGCAGCAAAAACATTAGTAACAGAAGGCATTGCATCTAATGTGCTTATTACAGCGATGTACGCATTAGGTGTGGCAGAGCCATTGGTGCTTTCGGCGCATGCAGGGAATGGTGATGATCTGACCGATGTTGTGAAAAAGCGTTTTGATTTCCGGCCAGAAGCAATTGTGGAACGCCTGCAGCTTCGAAAACCGATCTACGCATCGTGTACAACATACGGCATGTTTGGTCGATCAGGTCTTCCTTGGGAGGATACGGTATAATGAGCTCATGAAATCGATCCGCGGAATGTTTGGGATTTTCTCAGTGATTGTTTGCGGCATGACGCTGTGGTTTGTTATCGCGAAAGAGCCGGAGGTGCGAGAGGTGAAAAGTGAAGATGGTGTGGTCACGGTGACGGGACGTGTGCGCACACAGGATGATGTGACGGTGACGGTAAAAGCCGATGCCGTGATTGCTGCTCCGTTGGTAAGTCACGTCTATCACCTTGCATCAGAAGGTGCGCAGCAGGGTGTTCCTGTGGTGCTTGCTTTTGAACGATCGCGTGCTGCAGGAACCATAGATGCAACGGCGGTGTACTGGTTTAACGCGCCGCTTGGCATATGGGAGCGTGTGAGCGATGTTGTTGCAGATACCGATGATATTCTTGCGGTGCGAGTGTTTGAGCGTGGCGACTTTGCGCTTGGTATTTCTCCAGATGTTTCTGCGCCTACGATGCTCACCGCATTCGATGCATTACGAAGAAAAGCTCCTACAGGAACACGGGGATATGGATTTGCGGTGGCATACACATTGCCTGGTGGTGTGCCGGTGCGACTTGCGCACCAGAATGAATATGGCGGATGCGGCGGGCGAATGGGTGCAGGGGACAGGTCTGAATATTCATCAGAATCCATGATGCTTTCTGTGTTGGTGGATGACGTGAATACGTCGGTGATGTTTACCGTGGTTGCCGAGTGGATTGTGTCTGCTGACGGAACAGGGTGTCCATCTTCTTTTCCACTCCAGGCACGGAGTGAATCGTGATATACTTTTCCTATCTATGCCAACACCACGAAAAACATCTGCGATCAAAGTGCCACGCCGTGCACGCACGCACGCATCTGCCTCACACATTGTTCCTCTTGTCGCACCGGCACGTCATCATAATTTGTGTCAAAGTTGCCACGCGCTTCCAGCGGGAAGCATGGAGCTGATGGCGTTATTACTTGTGCTTGTGTTCTCGTTGTCTGCAGTGTTGTTTACTTCCGTGTACGCGCTTCGCATACAGCAGGAAAAAGTGCAGTCATTGACGTCTCAACTCCAGTAATTTCTTGCGTGTGAAAAATATCTCTTTTCTTTCGATGAGTGCACTTGGGCTTTGTGTTCTTCTTGGCGCAGGGTGTACAGCATCGGTGCAACCTGATACAACGCCTGTACCAAAAGAATCTTCATCTCCTTCTGTTGTGGAAAAAAAGACATGGGCATTTCCTGGCGTATTGCCCGCAGAGCAGATTCATGGAAAGCAGGTGCGATTGGTTACAACGCAAGGCGAAATTGTGTTCAAACTGTACGATGATACTGCACCAAACACCGTGTCGAACTTTGTTTCTTTGGCGAGCGGTGGATATTACGATGGATTAATTTTCCATCGCGTTATTTCATCGTTCATGATTCAGGGCGGCGACCCAACCGGAACCGGTTCCGGCGGGCCAGGATATAAATTCGCCGATGAATTGAAGGACGATCGTCCATACACCAGGGGAACGGTAGCCATGGCAAATGCCGGCGCGAATACGAATGGAAGCCAGTTTTTCATTATGCATAAAGACGTTGCGCTTCCACACAGCTACACTATTTTTGGAGAAGTTATTTCTGGCATAGACGTTGTTGACGCCATCGCCGCAACTCCCACCGACGGGCGCGATCGCCCAGTAACGGAAGTGGTGATGACGAAAGTGACGGTAGAGGATGCAAAGTAAAAGAAAAAAATACCAGCGGGGCTTCTATGCCTCGCTTTTGTTGTTGGAGGGTGTTGGGAATGTGAGGGAATGTGAGGGAATGTGAGGGGACGTGATGTGAGTCTTGGAGTGGGTTGTGAGAGTTGGATGAGAACCCTCCCCCTGCAACCTGTCCCTCGAAGCTCGAAGAGCGAAGTGGGAAGGGGGAGTTGGAGGGGGTAGGAGTCGGCTTGCCCTCCAAAGCTGGTAATCCAGCGAAGGAGGGAGGGGCGGTATTGCGTTTTGTGGAGGCACTATGGCTTTTGAGGGTTGTGAAACTGTTTCTCTGAACGATGTGTGACGGTGAAATCAGCGAAAGATGATTGTGACTCTCCCAACAATGAATCATCGATGTTACGTCTCATCATCGTCCTTTATCAGGGCACCAAATGTTGACGAGTGCTTTCTTAACGCGAACCATTCGCGTTAGCGAGAGTACTCTTTTGTAAAAGCACATGGTCATATTCCGATGTCGAAAATAGGTCAGCAGAATCGACTATACGTGGAAAAATCGATGAAACACGAAGGCAATCGTCATCATCGGAATCCCTGCAACAGATGATGAATACAGACGGTTATCATCGATGCCCAGTCGTCATCCCGTCCTCTACATGCAACTCAGTTGCATTAGCAGAACCCTGCTTTTCGAAACAAGACCCCCTCCTTACTCCCCCTTTGCAGGGGGAGGGTTCACGTCCGGAATCACAACCCTTTCAAAAGACTCCCATCCCTCACGCCCCGAATCGTTTACTCGTAGGCTCATTCGAGATCCTTCGGCGAAGCCTCAGAATCTGGGCTCTCCCATTCCAACCCCCTCCAAAGACTCTTCTCACTTCATGTTTCCCTCTTACTTCACACTTCCCAAAGACTCCCATCACAATTTCCTGTACACTGCATCCATGCAAAAACGTATTACAAAGCAAAGCTTTTACCGCTATTTGAAGTGCCCTTCTTGGATTGCACATGATGCCACGGGGGAGGTGCGGGAGAATGGTTTGCGTTCCCGAGTACAGGACGATGCGCTTATTCAAGAGCAAGAACGTGCTATTTTGGTTACCCGAAAATCGGTGGAGGTCATGGAGGAAACGGAAGCAGATGCGTATACAAAAACGCTGGAGCTTATGAAAGGGGGTGCGCAATCCATTTATGGTGGTGTGCTCATACACGGGCATTGGGTAGCAAAACCAGATTTATTTGAGCGTGTTTCTGGGAAATCGCTTTTTGGTGAGTATTATTACGTGGCGTGCGACATTAAGCGTTCGCGGCACATGAAGGACGAGTATTGTATTCAGGGGGCATTTTATGCCGAAGTTTTGCGCAATATTCAGGGCATGAATCCAAAACAGGGGTACATTATGCGGCCGGATGGTTCAGTAGAGGCGTATGTACTGGATGAATACCGTACAAAGTTTCGCCTTACCCTGGACGGCATTGAGCGTATTCTTGAGGGCGTGCACGAACCACACTTTTTAACATCGGACTGTAAGCAGTCGCCGTGGTTCGATGAGTGTAAGCAGGAAACCGTTGCGAGTGATCATCTTTCGCGCATGAACCGTATTTGGCGTAGCGAAGTTGTGGCGTTGAATGACGGGGGTGTTACAACCGTCACGCAGCTTGCGGGGCAGAATGCTGATTTGCTTGCACGCACCGTTCCTGGCGTTACCCAAGAGCGATTGCGCTTTTTAATTCTTGGTGCAAAAGCACTTATCGACGGCAAACCGATGATTCTTGGCGCGATCGATTTTCCAAAAACCAACGACGCTCTTGTTGTCGACATTGAGGCAGATCCGCTCCGCGATCTGCATTATTTATTTGGAGTGCTTGATGTGCATAATGGCGCCGATGAATTTCATACATTTCTTGCAGAAAAACAGAGTGAAGAACAGACGGCATGGGAAGGGTTTGTGGCGTTTATGGAATCGCGTCCTGGTATTCCTGTGTATCATTACGGCTGGTATGAGCAAGATGTGTTCAAGTTGATGGCAGAACGATACGGTGCACCAGAGGGATTCGTTGATGACCTCGCAGAGCGTTCCGTTGATGTATTAGAACGCTTGCGAGAAGCCGTTATTTTTCCATTATCGTTTTATTCGCTCAAAGATATTGCGCAATACCTTGGCTTTCGTTGGCGGCATAACGATGCATCGGGCTTGAACTCCGTGTTGTGGTACGAAGATTGGTTGCGTACCGGCAATCGCGAAATGTTGAACGATGTGTTGAGGTACAATGAGGACGATGTTCGAGCGACGTGGGTTGTCCGCGAGTGGGCAAGGCGCCAAACGATATGATTATTCGCAGGATGATTACTGCTCCATTCAGCGCATCGAAGCCATGGAAGCCGTGGTACGGATACTTGGTATTGATTGTGGTGGGTGTTGGACTCGTGCTGTATGTGGTGCAACGGATTCAGGGTAAGCCTGTGGTTCCTGTGCTTGTGGTGCCGATTGTTCAACAACAGGATGTGGTGCAGCCACCAAGCCCCGCATCTGAGGTGATCGAAAACAGCGAACAGGAAGATTCATCGAAAAGTGCCATAAACGATGCGGCGAAGGCGGCATTAGAGATTCTTCATCGTTCTGAAACAGAACCCACAACCCCATGAACACTCCTGCGATCATTTCTGTTTCCGACTATCTTGGTCTCGTCAACCATGCGCTGCGCACCATCCCGCATGAGGGCATGGTGATTGAGGGTGAGGTGGTGGAATTTAAGGTGAGCCAGGGCAAATGGGTGAATTTTGACTTAAAAGACGAAAGGGCAGAGGCGAAGATCTCGTGCTTTATGACGGTGTTTGCGTTGAATGTGCCGGTGCAAAGCGGTATGCGAGTACAGGTAACGGGAACATCGAAGGTGTTTGAACGGTTTGGGAAGTTCACCTTGAATGTGACGGCGATTACGTTGGTTGGCGAAGGCGCGCTACAAAAGGCGTATCTTGCCCTCAAGGAGCAGCTCCGATCTGAGGGCATGTTTGAATCATCACGTAAACGGAACATTCCTCGATTTCCAGAGCGCATCGGGCTCATTACCTCGAGCGAAGCTGCGGCATATGGAGATTTTCTTCGCATTCTTCAGAATCGATGGGGAGGCGTACGCGTCATCCATGCCCCTGTAACGGTGCAGGGAAAAGATGCGGTGCAAGAAATTCTTGGCGCATTTACGCAGCTCAATGCACTGCCACTTGAGAATCGACCGGAAGTGATCGTTCTTACTCGCGGGGGAGGAAGTCTTGAGGATCTTCACGCGTTTAATAGTGAAGCGGTTGTGAGAGCGGTATTTCAAAGCGCGATTCCGGTTGTGGTTGGTGTGGGGCATGAACGCGATGAATCGTTGTGTGACTTTGTTGCCGACGTGCGCGCGTCCACGCCGAGTAATGCTGCGGAGCGCGTGGTGCCAGATCGGCGGGAGATTGATGTGCATTTGGCGGTGAGTGTTGACCGCCTTGCGGATCGTATTGATGACGAAATTCAGGAAAAGTCCCGGGCGATTGATCGGGCGATTCGTGCCGTTGATGCATTTCTTGAGCGATGTTCGCGAATGGTGAGTGAATGTGAACGCGTCTTAAAGAGCGTTGATCCTCGTGAGGTGCTGAAGCGTGGGTATGCGTTGGTGCGCAGTCGAGGGAAGATTCTCCATTCGTCTCGTGCTGTTGCTCCAGGAGACCATGTCCAGATACAATTGGGGGACGGAACCCTCAACGCGCAGGTTGCATTCAACGCAGTTCAAGAAGCATTACTGTAATTTATGCCGAAAAAACAATCGTTTGCCGAAGCGTTTGAAGAACTGGAGACGATCACGGAATGGTTCGAAACTCAGAATGTCGACTTGGACGAAGGGGTGAAAAAGTTCGAACGCGGGCTGGAGCTGGCAAAGTTCCTCAAGGAAAAGCTTGCTGATGTGGAAAACACTGTGATGACGCTCAAAAAGAAATTTACGGAAATCTAATCTTTAGCTCTATGAAACTCCTTCTTCGCTGGATGATTAATGCACTCACGTTACTCGTGGCAACACAGATTATTACCGGCTTTCATGTTGAGAGCTTCTATTCTGCCCTTGTTGCTGCCCTTATTCTTGGGCTGTTGAATGCCATTATTCGCCCGATTCTCATCCTTCTCACCTTGCCGGTGAACGTCGTGACACTCGGACTGTTCACGTTCGTCATCAACGGGGCATTGGTGTGGTTTATGGCAACGTTCGTGAAGGGTGTGGCGGTTTCTGGGTTTTTGCCGGCGATTATTGTGGGCATTTTGCTCTGGGCGGTGAGTACGCTAACGAGCTGGTTCTTTCAAGAGATTGACGAATAATTTCGCGAATATTCGCCAAAAAATACGCCAGTACGCTTGACGATGCATACTGGTGTGATACACTTTTCCGGTCCTCGAGATCCGCAGACAGCGAGCGATATCGCACAGATATCAGAAGCCTCGCCGAGTATCTCATCGATCCAGCTCCGAATTGGAGTTTAGATCGAATCGTCTGCGGCCCTTCTTGGGTCGTTTTACTTTTAATCACGCAAAATTTCTTTATTTGAGGCTATTTTCGGTGCGCTAGGAGAAAATGTGCGAAGCGTACTTCTTGGTACGGTGAGCACATTTTCGACGCAGCAAGCCGAAAAGAGACCAAATAAAATATTTTGCATTCATTATGCCGAAGTCTCGTTCACAAAAACGCGAGATCGTGGCGGGAATTGCGGATCAGTTTACACGGATGAAGGGCGCTGCCTTTGTGTCTGTGTCCGGATTTACCATGAACCATGCCGATGCCTTGCGTACCAAAGCGCGAGAACAGAACGTCGATATCTTCATTTCGAAGAAAACGTTGCTGGTACTCGCTGCGAAGGAAGCGGGGGTAGAAGGTGTGGTGCCCGATGCGTTAGAGGGTTCTATTTTGACTGCCGTGAGTTACGGTGACGAGGTGTCTGCTGCCAAGGTGCTCAAAGATTTCTTGAAAGACAAAGAAATCGGTGCATTGGTTGCGGGTATTTTGGAGAATCGTCTCATCGGTACTGCAGACGTGAAGCGTGTTGCCGACTTGCCAACAAAGGAGCAACTCCTTGGTATGCTCGTTCGCACACTCAACGCAACGCCAACCGGTTTCGTCAACGTTCTTGCCGGCAATCTTCGTGGTCTCGTTACAGTGCTTGGTGCCGTTGGTGCGAAAAAAGTGTAATTTAAATCATGTATTTTATTATGGAAATCCCAGCAAAGTTTCAGTCCATCGTGAGCGAAATTGAAAAGATGTCCGTGCTCGACCTTTCAGAATTGGTGAAGGTGTTGGAAGAAAACTTCGGTGTTTCTGCAGCAGCTCCAGCAATGATGATGGCAGCTCCTGCAGCAGCCGGTGCCGCAGCAGCAGAAGAAAAGTCCACATTCACTGTTGAGATTACGGCAGTTGGTGACAGCAAGATCAACGTCATCAAGGCAGTGCGTGAAGTGACTGGTCTTGGGCTCAAGGAAGCAAAGGACATCGTGGATGCTGCTCCAAAGGCAGTAAAAGAAGGTGCTTCAAAAGCAGAAGCCGACGATATGAAGGCAAAGCTCGAAGCAGCTGGTGCAACCGTTACTCTCAAGTAAGTCCAGAAAATCCCAGTCGAAAGGCTGGGATTTTTGGTATCATGCTGTGGTATTCTTAATCGATTTCGTATGATGAACATGAAATGTGCGTGCCCGGATGCTGGATTGCTCAGCGTTCGCCTTGGTCTTGCGGCGGTATTCATTACCCACGGTGCCATGAAGCTCGCAACCGTTGCAGCAACCATGGCGATGTTTGTGAAAATGGGGATGCCCGGCTGGTTGGGTGTGGTGGTAGGACTCGTTGAGCTTCTTGGTGGCGTCGCGATGCTCCTTGGTGTGTACATGAAGTATGCCGGCTACGCGCTTGCTGCTGTTATGGTGGGAGCAATTCTCGCTGTAAAATGGAAAATGGGTTTTGTGAGCGGCTGGGAATTCGACTTCGTCCTCCTCACCTCATCCCTTGGCATGGCATGGGTCGGTGCCGGTGAGTATTCTGTGAAAATGCCAGAGAAGAAGGCATAGAGATGATAAAGATACAAAAACGCGAACCCGATGAGGTTCGCGTTTTGATTTAGGACTTTCTCATTTTAGGCTATTTTCGGTGCGCAAGGAGCAAAATTCGTGAGACGTACTTAACGGTACGTTGAACGAATTTGCGACGCAGCAAGCCGAAAAGAGACAAAATGAGAAAGTCCTATGATTATTTGAGTAAGTGCGTTGCGGTGTATGAGTAGACTGCGGTTGGGGTGGTGAGGAGGATGCGGTTTTCGTTTTCTCGAACAACGAAGCCGGTGATGTTGGAAAGATTGGAGACGTATTGGGCGACGATGTTGCCTTTTTCTTTGTCCATCACCACAACTCTGCCATCACTTCCGTCGATGATGTAGAGGAATGTGCTGTCGATGCTCGTCCATATGTCGAGTGGTTTTGCAATTGTGGGGTCGAGCGTTGCGTGGCTCCAGGGAGTTTCCCTGCCACTGTTAAAGACAACAATATCGGTATCGGTAAGCACCCAAAGGCTTCCGTCGATTGCAAGTGCTTTTGCGTGGCTTAAATCCGTAGTTTTTGCGTTGATCCATGGTGTTCCAGCTTCAAAACCAAGGCCTTGTGGGCGCATTTTCACAATTTGCCCGCTTGTGGCACTGAGCGTGTACAGATTGTTGTTGTAGGAAAAGATGTCTTCAACGCTTGCAATACCGCCCATACCACTAGTGAGTGACGTTACAACCGGTGTAGCGATGGTGGTTCGCCAGAGACGCTTATCCATGTCGACGGTAAGAATATTCTCTTCTTCACCGCTCACGACAAGAATATTTTGCGCAGGGCTTTGGCCAACGTCGATGCGTTCCAGCGTTTTGCTTACTTCATTTATTCTCCATGGTGCAGCATCTGCAGTCACCCCATACAGTGCGCTTCCAGAACTCACAATACCAACAATCGGGAAAGTAAATTGTTGGGGGAGCTCTGCGATTTTTGCGGGAGTAACGGTTTCCATGCCGCGCGTTTTGCTCAGCAACGCCTGCAATGCACGGCTTAAATCTTCCGCCTTTGTTTTTTGTGCAGAGGTTTCTTGGGGGAGTGTGGTCAGCAGGCGTACGGCATCGGTCACAAGAATCTGTGCTTCTTGTGTGTTGCCGTAAATCACTGCTGCTTCTGCGGCAGTGCGCTTTTCTTCTATTTTCACCAAAGCAGATTGGTAGGTAGCGGTGGTTTCTGCGGATTTCTGGCTTGCCTGGTGGCGGGTAATACTCACCATAAGCACAATGGCAAGGAGCGCAACACCAGCTCCGGCAATTTTTGTGGTGCGAGAAGCGCCGTTCACCGCGGTAATGCCGGCGTGCCTGAGTGTGTGGAATGTTTGAGCAACACGAGCGAATTGCTGATACTTCCCACTATTTTTTTGTGCGCTGGGTGCGACGGCTCTCATGAGCATACGCCATAACGCAACGCTGGTGCGGGAAACAGCGCGCCAGAAGGTACTTTTGGTGAATGTGGCATATGCCTTGCGTGCGGCATGCATGCCAAGGGCAAGTTTCTTGGGAACGTCTGGCGCTTGTTCTCCTAAAAGGTCTGCAGTGCGTGATTTTGTTTCTTCAAGGGTTGAAATGGATGCCATGGAATTTGCCTTTGGCCCTGTGCTGGTGTGAACATCATTGCTGACGTGGAAGCAGATGCCCCCAAAATGCGCTGTGGTTGGAACGAATTGTTGAATGCGTTCCAGTGCGCCCTGTGGTGGGAGGGTGACAAGAATGTCTTGAAGATCGTTAAAGGAAAGGGCGTGTGGTGGAATACGGCGGGCAATATAAAAGACGTCGCCAGGGTGAAGCTCTCCGTCGAGCACCGTAAGAAGCGGTTTCTCCGGAACGTTTTCGTCGGAAACAAGCTGGGCATCAAGCTCGTAAATAACGTAACGACGTTCTGCGGTGCGGTGAAGAAAGAGGGCGTGATTTGTGCCAACGCCGCTCAGGAACACCTGTTGTGGCGTCAGAACGCCAATAAGAATATTTGTTGTTTTGATGAGGATGTTTTGCTCCGCAGCAATGCGTGCAATATCTGCATTCACGGCAACAAGCATGGCTTCAAAACGGCGTGGAATATTGCCGCCATCGCGTTCAATGTCTGTGCGGAGCACTTCACAATGGCTTGCGATGGTGTGGAGGAATCGTTCGCGCACGGCAGCATCCCTGTGGGTAATATCGCTCATCCCAAAAATATGCCCCTGTCCTTGGGAAAGCGGCATAAGCACGGTATGCACGCTGAAATGCTCGGGTGATGTGCCCGGAACCAGGATCTCTGCGGATTTTATACGGTAGGGTGTTGAAGACATGTTGCGGATAATGGTCTCTTCTCGGTACAGTATAGGGGAACTATCGTCCCCATCAAAGGGGACACATCCTTCCTCTATGGATAACATTGGTATTCAGGACGTGGGTATTGGGGCACGTGACTTCCGTATTGAGCAGCTTTTTGGCTCGCGAACGCGTGCACGACTTCTTACATTGTTCTTAGAAAATTCGGATCGTCCCTTTTATGTTCGGGAGCTTACGCGAAGAATTGATGCGCAGTTAAACGCAGTACGTCGAGAGCTCAAGAATTTAGTAGAGATTGGTATTGTTCTGGAAGTAGAAGGAAAAATCATCCCTACGGAATCTTCGGGGAAAGAAGATGAACCAGAGGCAAAAGGGGAGAATAAAAAGTTTTATCAGGCGAATGTGACGTTTCCACTGTTCGAGGATTTGCGTGCAGTGATGCGAAAAGCAGCAGTACTCATGAATAAGGAATTGGTACAGACGTTGCGGAGCAAGGGTGAAATTGAGTATGTGCTGTTGACGGGCCGTTTTGTGGATGCGGTGAATGTTCCCACGGACGTATTGATTGTGGGAACGATTGACCCGGAAGATTTAGCAACGGCAATTCGTGAATTTGAGCGTGACATTGCGCAAGAAGTGAATTTCACTGCCATGCCCAAAGAAGAATTCCTGTATCGGAAAGACGTCGGTGACAGGTTCCTTGCTGCTATTTTAGACGCAAAGCAGGTGGTGCTGTGGAACACATTCCCCGACGTATGATGCTGTATGTGAATGGATCGGATATTGGGCGTATTGTGTTGGGGGCGATCGCGGATGATCGTGGTTCCTTTGTGATTCCTCCGGAAGCATGTGCTGTGCGACCGGAGGAGTTTTTGTTCACGATTGATGCGTGGATGACGAATCATGGGATAGCGAAAGCGGCTGTGACGGGGGTGGTTGCGGTGATTGGTCCAGGCTCTGCAACGGCATTGCGTACAAGTATCGCGTTTGCGAATACGTTCGCGTTTGCGCAGTCTCTACCGCTGTACGGCGTTCCATTCGCTGTGGGCGCTGATGATCGCTCAGTACTCGTCGATCTCTTATCCGTACAGCCGTCACCGATGCTGGTGCCGGTGTATGCGAATGCTCCTACGATTACCGTGAGTAAAAAAGATGCTTTACGCCGCACCCTATGAAGCGCTTTGGGCAATATGGTGCGCATCGGTTTCTTGAGGCCATTCCAGGAATGATTGCATGGGGCATTTTGGGCTTCGCGCTCCTTCTTTCTTTGTTTGCGCCGGTGGCAGGCATTGTGTTCATTATTGTGTTCGACATGTATTGGATGTTGCGAGTGTATTATTTTGTGATTCATGTAGTTGCCGCGTATCAGGCGTATCGCAAAACGCTGAGCGTTGATTGGTATGCTGCGGTGCAGAAGATTGCGGGGTGGGAGCGAATCTATCACGTGGTGATGCTGCCGACGTATCAAGAGGATGCCGCGATTGTGGAGGAGGCATTGTGCGCATTGTTGCGGAGCCCGTACCGAACAGATCGCATGATTGTGGCGCTGGGTGGAGAAGAGAAAGATCGGAAAAGCTTTGCGATGATCGCCGAAACCATGCGAGAGAAATATGCGCATCGTTTTGCGGATTTTGTGGTAACCGTGCATCCGTTTGGCACAGTGGGGGAGATTCCGGGGAAGGGATCGAATTTGCGGTTCATGGGGAATGCGCTGAAAACGATCATCGATGAGAAGAATATCCCGTACGACGACATTATCGTTTCCGCATTCGATATCGACACTGTGGCGCATCCCCAGTATTTCGCAAAGCTTTCTCATGTATTTCTCACGATCCCGAATCCTACGCGAACATCGTTTCAGCCCGTGACCGTGTTCTCGAATAACATCTGGTCTGCTGCAGCCCCCGTTCGCATTGCGGCATTCGGTACCACGTTCTGGCTTCTGGGTGAGCTGGTGCGACCGGAGCGGTTGTGGACGTTTTCGTCACACTCTATGCCGTGGCGTATGTTGGTTGATGTTGGATTTTGGGAGCCAGATTTGGTGAGTGAAGATTCGCGCATTTTTATGCAAGCCTTTCTCAAGTACGACGGCGATTATCGGGTGACTCCAGTATTCTTACCTGTTTCGATGGATGCGGTTGCTGGAGGGAATTATTGGGAAAGCTTGGTGGCGTTGTACAAGCAGCAGCGCCGCTGGGCATGGGGCGTGGAGCATTTCCCGTATATGATTACGGAATTTCAGAAGCATCCTCAGCTTCCGTTTCGGCAAAAGGTAACGTACGTGTTTAATCATCTGGAGGGCATGTTTACGTGGGCTGCAGCGCCGCTTCTTATTTTCATTCTTGGGTACATTCCATTTTGGACTATTGAGGGATCGCAGAACGCTCTTGTGGTGAATTCACCATATACGCTTGAAGCAATGATGCGGCTTGCAACATTCGGCGTTTTTATTACAGGCGCGCTGAGCTTTTTCTTATTACCAAAGCGCCCAGAGCAATCATCTCGATGGACGTGGGCAGTAATGTTCGGGCAATGGTTGCTCCTCCCCATTACCTTCATTCTCTTTGGTGCATTGCCCGCCCTGGACGCCCAAACCCGCTTCATGTTGGGAAAATATCTTGGATTTAATGTGACAAAGAAACGTGCGTCATCGAGGGGCTGACGAAATGAGGATAAATGTATTGTTCGTATTATGTTCGCTTGGTATGATTGAGGCATCTTCAATCATCAATCGAATATTTCTATGAACATCGCCATGTTTCAAGGAAAGAATATCAGAAAGGTTTTGTATAAGGGGGAGTGGTGGTTTTCGGTGGTGGATGTTATTGCGGCACTGACAGACAGTGAAAGTCCAAAAAGGTATTGGAGTGCCATGAAGGCCCGCATCGAATTTGAAGACGAACTTCAGTTGTCTACAATATGTAGACAACTGAAAATGCCTGGTGCCGATGGAAAGATGTACGAGACTGATTGTGCCGATACTGAAATCATATTTCGTATCATTCAGTCGATCCCTTCTCCTAAAGCTGAGCCCATGAAACGGTGGCTCGCGAAGGTGGGATATGAACGGGTGCAAGAAATTGAGAATCCAGAACTTGCAGCAAAGCGAATGCGAACATTGTATAAACTCAAAGGGTACAGCGAGGACTGGATTGAGCTGCGAATGCGGGGGATTGTCATTCGAGAGGAGTTGACGGACGAATGGAAGAATCGTGGCGTAGAAGAGCCAAAAGATTACGAAATTCTGACGGCTGAAATTTCGAAAGCAACATTCGGCGTAACACCGAACGAATACAAAACACTGAAAGGTCTTAAACGAGAGAACCTTCGTGATCATATGGACGACTTTGAGCTGATCTTTTCTCAACTCGGTGAGCGGGCATCGGCTGAGATTCATCGAACGCGTGGTTCGCAGGGTGTCGCGAATTTGAAAGTCGACGTGCAGGATGGGGGAAGAATCGCTGGTGATGCGAGGGAAAATTTGGAGAAGAAGATCGGTCGTTCGGTGGTCACGAAGAAGAATTTTCTCAAGAATGCACAATCAACGAAGCGTTTAGCGAAATAGTGTTACGATTGAGGGAGATTATGCACATCTCTATTACCATCGTCTCCTGGAACGACCGCCGATATTTGCCGGAGCTTTTTGCGTCGATTCATTCGCAAACGTATACGGATTACACGGTTCGCATGCTCGATGATGGAAGCGCGGATGGGGAATCATTAGAGTATATTGTGAAAAATGAGCCGCATTGGCTTGCGGTGCGTAACACGAAACATCAAGGTTTTGCGTGCGGGCAGAATCAGCTTATTCGCCTCGCGTGTGAACGGTATGAAGGAGATGTTGCGAATCACGCAATTCTGATTGCACCTGCAGATATGGATTGGCACCCGGATATGCTCACCGAGCTTGTTCGTGCGCTAAATGATCATCCCGAGGTGGATGCGGTGCAGCCAAAAGTGTTTCGCGCGTATTCGGAACGTGGTGACGATATTGATGCCGTGAAGTCTGACATTTTGGATTCTACGGGAATGGTGATGCGCTCAGGCTGGCGGTGTGCAAGCCGTGGGGCAGGGGAAATGGACTCCGGGGCGTACGACGGTGCCGTTGATATTTTTGCTCCATCTGGCGCGGTCTTCCTTGTGCGTGCATCTGCACTTCATCATGTCATGATTCATGGTGAAGTGTTTGACGGTGCGTTCTTTTTGGGCGGCGAGTATGCAGACTTTGGCTGGCGGTTCAAACGTGCCGGGCACACATCCCTCTTTGTTCCCCTGGCGCGCGCACATCATTATCGCGGCACGATTGGCGCAGAACAACAATCATTCTGGCGCAAGCGTGATCGCAAGCTTCGTCACCCATTTCCCACGGCACTCGCCGTACGCAACAGGCTGTTTACTCTTCTCAAAAACATCACCATCCTGGAGTTTTTCCGTAGCCTTCCCTGGCTCCTTCTCTTTGACGGCACCCGCACGCTCTACGGCTTTCTCTTCGAGCCCGAAACTCGCCGCGCCCTTCTGCGTTCCATCACACTTCTTCCTTCTATGCTCCGTAAACGGAAAAAAATCCAAGCCTTAGCCCAGGTGCCGATGAAGGAGCTGAGGAGATATGTACTATAAATGTGGATGAGTATTTTACAGTAATGTTGATCGCGTATTCGTATGTTTATCGCGAAGATATTCTTGAATGCAGTTGCCGACGTATTCAGCGAGCTTCACGGGAACTGCGTTGCCGATGATTTGATCTAAAATAGTTTTTTTACCAATCCAAACGAAATCTTTTGGAAATGTTTGTATCAAGGCTCTTTCTTCTGATGTGAAGGCGCGAACATTCGCGTCAATTTTCGAGGCATCGTTCGGATGCCCTGGATATCCTTTTGGTATTGGTCTATTTACGCCGCGTATTGTTGGACTTGGTTCGTCGATGCTGTACACGCCTCTTCGGCTGTAATTGCGCGGATGACGATAGTAGAAGTTTGTTTTGAGGGTATCGCCAAGGTAATCACGTATCGTCATGGCTTTTGATGAAAGATTCTTTTTAAAATAATAATCCAAGGCTCCATCTTCGCCGTGAAGTTCGCCGAACATAAAAAAACGTTTTCTTGCTTGTGGTGCACCGCAAAAACTCGCATCTAAAACAGTGAAAGAGATTCCGTATCCAGCTCCTTTTAATATTTTGATTGCTTCTGGTAATTTTTTACTTTTAATAATGCGGTTCACGTTTTCCATTAAAAAGTATTTTGGTTTCACTGTTGCGATAATATTTGCGAATGATATGGTTAAGTCTGCTCGACCCCCAGCATCGTTTCGTTTTCCTGCGCTGGAAAAATCCTGGCAAGGTGGACCGCCAACGATCATATCAGGAGCGAATGGAGAGATGGCGGCGATACTCTTCTCTTCATCGCGCAATGGAGTGGACCCCGTACACTAGACACACTTCCCCAGGAGGAGGGAAAATATCTGCCATATGGGAAAGCACGTTGACACAGCCGTAAAACAAGCTGCCCTTGAAGACATCAAGAATGGCATGAAGGTCTCGGAAGCCGCAGTAAAGCACGGCACGACAGACAACACGATCTACTACTGGCTCAAGACTCAGACTGACAACACCGGGACGAGCAGCCTCGAGGTGGCGAAACTCCGGCGCGAGAACCAGGAACTCAAGGAGCTGGTAGGACTCTTCGCGCTCGAAAAGAAGCGTGCGGAAAAAAATACGAAGAGTTCGTGAGCGTATGACCTCGCTCAAAACCACGAAGACCGGACTTGCAAAGAAGCTCGGCGTCAGTCGTTCCTCGCTCTACTACAAGCCGAAGAAACCACCGCTCGACGTGGAGGACAAGAACAAGATCATCGCCGTCATGGCAGAGCACCCTGCGTACGGCGCCAGGCGTATTGCCTGGGCACTTGGCATGAACCGGAAGAAAACCAAACGCCTCATGCGTCTCAATGGCCTCAAACCGAAACTTCGTCGAGGCTTCCGCCTCGTGAAGCTCGACGACCTTGGAAGGCCGGAAACATTAGTCACAAACATCCTCAAGGTTATCTGTCCCATCCGCATCTGCGTGATCTGGGCTGGTGATTTCACCTACATCTGGTTCATTGACCGCTTCTGGTATGTTGCCACCGTCATTGACGTTTACACGAGAGAGATCGTTGGTTGGCACGTTGCGAACCACCACACAACAGCACTCATTGCGGATGCATTCCAAGATGCAGCACGACGCACAGGAACAACACCGAAGTACTTCCATTCCGACCAGGGCAGCGAATACGTCTCCGGTGCGTATGAGTCTTTACTTCAAAGCTACGGCACGCAGCCGTCCCACAGCCGCAAAGGCAGCCCGTGGCAGAACGGCTACCAAGAATCCTTTTACAACAACTTCAAGCTCGAGCTTGGCGACGTCAGGAGATTCGACCACGTCGGACAGCTTGTCGAGGCCGTTCACCAGCAGATCCGTTACTACAACAACGACCGGATACACTCCGCTCACCGGATGCCGCCAGTGACGTTCCGTCACCGGGCGGACCAACACACCGTCACACACCAAATTCACTCACTTTTACAAAACGCTCTCCTTGGGAACAGTGTCTAAAAAATGGGGTCCTTGCCA
>CALRGY010000023.1 GCA_943358395.1 Candidatus Uhrbacteria bacterium
GCTCCAGATTCTCCTTGCAATGACTACTTTGGCGTATGGCGCGGTACATTCACATGATATTCAGGCAAAAGAACCGTCACGAGAAACATCATCAGAGCAGGCTCATCCCGACATGGCGACGTATCAAGCTGGATTAGAGGCACGACTTGAGTCAAAAGAGCTTATTGCAGAAAAGATCCCGGACAACAAACTACCACCAGTACACCTTAATGTCTTCAGCATGGCGGATGATACATCTGTCTCTATTTCGAGCTTTATGGATTTATTGGAAAACAATGGGTTTGATATCAAAAATAAAAAATCTCTCACAAAGTTTAATGAAGAAACCGGGATAAGTTGGGACGTCAGATACGTAGAGAAATCGAGTGGGAAAGTAATTTCTTCGGCAGAAAGCGTAACCTACGTGTATGTCAATGAAACCTCTTTTAATGTAGAGCTTGTAAATAGCGATGATACAAAACAGGTCATCTCGGTAGATCTCAAAACAGGAAAATTTGGATCGATACAAAATTCTTGGACGCAATAACCCCCTCATATGCCCCTCATCCTACCAAATGACGTAAGGAAAATGCACGCCGCTGCTCTTGCTGATCTTTGGCGAAAAAAGCAAGAATTCGTGAAAAATCCCACTGAAGCATTACGAAAAGAGATTATTGACGAGGAAAGTGCATTGCTCACCCTCATCGATCAGGAGCCGGATGCACAGGAATAATTCTACCGAACCATCGTTCATTAGCACCTTCAATCTTGCCTTTTCCCCCATTTTCCCCTACACTTCCCCTCGTTAATCCCTCCGTTTTTCGTGGTTTTGGGGTTCAGCGCCCATTACTCCGATGATCGGCTAACATTTTGAATCTATGCTGGACAAGTCCGCCAAGGAAAAGCTCATTAAGAAGTTCCGAACACATGCGTCGGATACTGGTTCGCCACAGGTGCAGATCGCCATTTTATCTGCAGAGGTAAAAGAGCTCACAAAGCACCTGAAAACTCACCGCAAGGACTTTAGTTCCCGTCGCGGTTTGGTGAAAAAGGTTGCGGAACGCCGCCGATTGCTCAAGTATTTGGAGCGCGAAAACGCTACAGCCTACGCCGAGCTTATCGAGGCACTTGGTTTGAAGAAGTAACAAACATCCCGTAGGTGAGCGTCGTGATACGATGTTCACGTACGGGATTTTCATTATTTAGAGAACTTTCTCATTTTCGACCAGTTTCGGTGCGCATCGAGGAAATGTCGTGAGACGTACTTCATGGTACGTTGAACGACTTTCCGATGATGCAAGCCGAAAATGGGCAAAATGGGGAAGTTCTCACTTACTGCGGCTGAAACGTTTTTGCTGCATATCACTATGGCTACTCTTGATACGTCCACCCGCAGGGTCGGTGTCTTCATCGACGTTCAAAACATGTATTACAGCGCCAGAAACATTTACGGCGCAAAGGTGAATTTCGGCGCCATCGTGAGCGCTGCCGTTGGCAAACAGCAGCTCATTCGCGCCATTGCATACACGATTTCCACAAAAACCGGTGAAGAGCGCCCGTTTTTCGAGGCGCTGCAAAACATGGGCATCGAGCTCAACACGAAAGAGCTCTTGGAATACGATAGTGGGCACAAAAAAGGGGACTGGGACGTGGGCATTACCATCGACGTGGTACGCATGCTCGATATGGTCGACGTTGTGGTGATGGTGTCTGGCGACGGCGATTACTGCGCCCTTGCCGACTACGTCAAAAGTCGCGGCCGCATTTTCCACGTCGTATCCTTCCGGGAATCGACGTCGAGCAAACTCGTGGACGCTGCCGACATCTACACCAATCTTTCTCTCAATAAAAAAGCATTTCTCCTGGGCAGCGAGGCACGCCATCGCGCACCGCAGCATCATCACTCGTCGTCGACCGACACCTTTGATGACGTGATTGCGGAACAAATGGAGAACAAAGCGCTCACGTTCCCTGCGCCGTCAACACCCGCTATGCCACTCGCGCCAATCCGTTTCGGAAAAAAATCTCCATCAGAGGAAAAAGATACTGCGCGTCTTCGCGGACGACCACGAAAGCCACGTCAGAATCCCGACGTTCCACAATTACCGATGAAATAAACATAGGACTTTCTCATTTTGTCTATTTTCGACTCAGATCATCGGAAAATCGTTCAACGTACCATGAAGTACGTCTCACGAATTTTCCTCGATCTTCATCGAAACTAGCCTAAAATGAGAAAGTCCTAAAACAATGACTATGACCACACCAACATACGAAATGGAAATCGGAGGAAAACTCCTCAAGGTGCAAATTGGAAAATACGCACAAGCCGCAAACGGCAGCTGTACGGTGCAGTATGGGAACACTGTAGTGCTTGCCACCGCCGTGATGAGCAAAGACATTCGCCCGGGGCTAGGGTTTTTCCCCCTCATGGTGGATTTTGAAGAAAAGCTGTACGCCGCTGGACGCATTAAAGGTTCACGATTCATCAAGCGCGAAGGCAGGCCAACCGACGAAGCCGTGCTCGTGGCACGATTCATCGACCGTGCCATTCGTCCGCTCTTCGATTCCCGCATGGAAAACGACGTGCAGGTGATTCTTTCTGTTCTTGCCTTCGACGGCGAAAATGACGCGGATATTCCTGCGCTCATCGGTGCATCGCTCGCACTACACATTTCCGACATTCCATGGAACGGGCCAATCGCTGCAGCACGCGTAAACAACGCCAACGGCGCACTCATCATCAATGGAACATACGCACAACGGGAAACGGCGACCTTCGATATTGACGTTGCCGGAACACCGGAAAAGCTCATCATGATGGAAGCGAATGCTATGCAAGTCGCAGAAGCAGACGTGCTCTCTGCTATTGCCTTCGGACAAGAGTCCCTCGCGCCCGTCATCAGCTTCATTGAAAAGATCCGTGCAGACATCGGAAAACCCAAACTCGACCTCTTCACCCCAAAAACGGATGCCGCAAAAGCAGCGGCCGCACACAAAATTGATGTCCTCGATCGCGCACACGCAATCATGAAGCCGCTCATGCAAGAGCTGTTCCTCGATGCTCCAAAGGCAACCAAAACCGATCGCGCTGTTGCGAAAGACACCATGAAAAAGCGCCTGGTAGAAACCTGTACAGCCGAAGGAATGACAGATGCCGATATTGCCATTGCAAAAACCGCGCTCTATCCATTCATCGACAGCGAAATTACACGACTCATTCTCGACGAAAACCGACGGATTGACGGACGTGGTATCGACGATATTCGCTCGCTTCTTGCTGAAGTAGCCCAACTTCCGTGCGTGCATGGCAGTGGGCACTTTATGCGCGGCGAAACCCAGGTGCTCTCCATTTGTACTCTTGGTGCCCCGGGCGATAAGCAAACACTGGACGGCATGGAGTTGGTTGGTGAAAAAAGTTTCATGCATCACTACAATTTCCCTCCGTTCTCTGTAGGTGAAGCGAAGCCGTTGCGTGGTGCTGGACGACGAGAAATTGGCCACGGTGCGCTTGCTGAAAAAGCAATCGAGCCCGTTCTTCCAAAACTCGAAGACTTCCCGTATTCCATTCGCGTCGTATCCGAAGTGCTCGGATCCAACGGTTCAAGTTCTATGGGATCGACCTGTGGCACGAGCCTTGCCCTTATGGATGCCGGAGTACCAATCACGGCGCCAGTTGCTGGCATCGCGATGGGTATGGCAAGTGACGGAAAGCGCTACCGTGTGATCACCGACTTACAAGATCTTGAAGATGGCGAAGGCGGAATGGATTTCAAGGTCACTGGCACAGCTGCTGGAATTACCGCTATTCAACTTGATACCAAAACTGATGGGCTTCCTCGCGACGTTGTGATCGAAGCAATCACCAAGGCGCGCGTTGCTCGCTTACAGATTCTCGATGTGATGAACGGCGCAATAGCCGCGCCACGCGCCGAGCTTTCACCTACCGCTCCCCGCATTCTCAAACTTCGCATCAATCCTGATCTCATTCGCGTTGTGATTGGAAGCGGCGGAAAAACAATCAATGAAATTATCGCGAAGACGGGTGTATCCGCTATCGATATTGAAGACGATGGCCTTGTCATGATTACTGCTGTCGACGGCGCAAGCGGCAAAGCAGCATTGGACTGGGTAACGAATCTTACTCGCGAAGTGAAGGCGGGCGAAGTATTCGACGGGGAAGTGGTTCGGCTTATGGACTTTGGTGCCTTTGTGCAAATTCTCCCAGGAAAAGACGGCATGGTGCATGTTTCCGAACTTGCGCCATGGCGCGTAGAAAAGGTAGCCGATATTGTAAACGTCGGAGACAAAGTAAAAGTCGTTGTTATGGAAATCGACGAAAAGGGAAGAATAAATCTGTCCATGAAAAAAGCAGAAGGCAACGTGTATACTGATGCTATGCGCGCAAAAGCATCGTCTGCTCCTGCAAAACCGCGCACCACATAGCCACAATGAACGCTGCACTGAACATTCCACTCCGCCAAAGCCTCACCCGCCAGACATTCTGGCGGGTGTTGCGCGTTGTGGGAATTGTGTGCGCTGCGTGGAGCACCGTGATTGGTACCCATCGCATTCTTTCGCAGTTCAGCACACTCAATGCACCAGAATACGTTACAGCCATTCATCTCGCGCGCAACAGCCACACCGTCGCACAACTGCGTTCAATCGCAAACGGCATACCAATCATTCCCGGCATTCCGCTTTCCGTCGATGACACTCTTGCGCGCAGCCACAACACCATCAGCGTGTGGATCGATACTGCAACGCAATCACCAACAGTCATTATCGACACAATGTTCAACGATGCAGACATTCGCTCGCTAGAATCCTTCGGCGCCACCGTTCTCGTCGACGCACAACGACATCGAACAATTATTTCAAATTCCACCATCGCTCCGCCTACGGATACAACAATATTCTCTGCTCTTTTCCGTGCGCTCACCTCGGGAACAGATGGAGCCATTGTTACGCAAAACGCTCGTATCGACTTCGATATTGATCCATCGCGCATCACGCTCCATGCCGGTGAACTTTTGCTCCCAGCAATAACCACCCTTCCCATGAGCGCAACAACGCTCTTTTCTGCGCATATTCCTCCGCACACACTTGCCGCATTCGTGCCAAGGTTCTTCACAGAAAATACCCCAGGGCTTGCGTTCTTTTTTCGCTATGCCGAAACCAGCGGAATATCGGCACACATCAGCGCAGCAGAAACCACTCCCACATACACGTTCACCGTACCACTCGCGGCAGCACAAGCACTCCCCCCATTTACAGAACGTACACTGACCCAGCTTGCAACAGAAATTGTTGATATTCCAAGTATGACAGGCGTACGCACACTGTCCCAGTCCGGCGAACGCATCGTTCAGCTGCAGCCGAGCAGCGCAGCAACCGTCACCATCCGTGACGAGCCACCCTATCGATTTCTTACCGCAACATCCTCACAAAGCACCGTCTTCGTTACACAAACACCGGAATTCCTCACGGTCAGCAATGTGCGCGAAACCACTCCGCATCCCACAGGACCATTCTCGCAATGCTTACCCGGAGCAACCGCATTCATTCAGCCACAAAAACTCTTCTCCGAATCTTTGCCGCAAACACGCTATCAGCCACTCACGCTTTTCTCTCTCCTTTGGCGCGCACACGGCATTGCAAGCACACCGTCTCGCACACGCATGTGCACTGGGGAATAGGTGTGCATATCTGGCGTAAAAACATACCCGCCCGTCACAAAAATGATCTATACTCAAAGAAGCTCCTTCTATAATTCCTTTCAGGGTGGGGGAATATACCCCCTTGCACTACGAAGCGAATCATCAGGGTGCCCATGGGTTGAAAAGGAATGTACCTCGAAACCATGCGAGCCCACGCTCCAGTATCGCAATCGAAAAGGAAAGGCTTGTTGCACAATGTCAGTGCGGTGTTGAGCGGAAAAGATGACGGAAATACAGTCTTCCTTTGCGCCCAACGCCTCAATATCTGCGCAGCGTCTCAACAAAACCTTCCCGAAAGGGCGTACGCGGGACCCATCATTGATGCTTGCCCGAACTGCGCCCTTTTGTTATAAAGCATATCCTATGAAAATCGCATTTTTAAAAGAAATCGAAGAACGCCTTCGAACAGAACGTGAAAAGCTTGTTTTGGAAATTCGACGTGTTTCGCCGCATGTTGCCATTGCAGACGCATTTGATGCGGATTACAGCACCCTTGGCGACAAAGAAGACGAAAGCGCCGGCGTTGCTGCAGAAATCGGCGACAATCTTTCGCTCGAGAATGAGCTTTCCTCTGCATTGCGTGATATCGACAGTGCACTCAAGGCCATTGCCGCTGGAACATACGGAACATGCAAATACTGCAAACAGCTCATCGATGAAGCGCGCCTCAATGCCCGCCCAACCTCAACATCCTGTGTGATGTGTAAAAAAACTCTCACTCAAGAACTATAATCCCTCCACATCGAGCTCCGGCTCGATGTTTGGTTTTATGCGTCGTCATCTTTTCATCATCGGAACCATCATCCTCATCATCCTCGCACTCGGCGATTGGCTGATGAAACGCTACGTCATCACCCACATTGTCGCGAATGACGTACACCGTCTTTTTCCGTGCATCGATCTGACATTCCACAAGAATCTCGGAATAACCTTCAATATTCCCATTCCTCTCTGGATCATCATCCCAGTCACCGGTTTCATTATTCTTTGGCTGATGCATCGAGGAATAACAACCGCTCGCCGACCATCGATGATCACTCTGGGATATATCAGCATCATCGCCGGTGCCACCAACAATCTTCTCGATCGCATCATCCACGGCTGGACAACGGACTATGTCATGCTTTTCAACACATCCATCATCAATGGATCAGACATTCTCATCATTCTTGGCGCCACGATCATCATCGGCTCCACTCACGCCTATCAACGATCCTCGAAAAACAGAGAATAGTCTGACTTTGGTGAGACTTTTCCATTTGAGGCTATTTTCGATGCGGAGCAAGGAAATCTTGCGAAACGTACTACACGGTACGTTGAGCAAATTTCCGCCGCGACAAATCGAAAAGAGACCAAATGGGGAAGTCTCATGGTATACTTCAAGTAATCCCCACGCGCTGTGTAACCCTTATTCACGAATCCCCGCCATCATATGGCGTCATTTCGCGTGTGTTCCGCAGCGCTGTTCGGCTTATCTGCTACGCCCGTTACTGTTGAGGCAGATGTGTCTTCTGGGCTTCCTCGATTCCAAATCGTCGGGCTACCCGATGCTGCAGTCAGTGAGGCAAAAGACCGTGTTCGTGCAGCAATTAAAAATTCTGGTTTTCCGTTCCCCAGAACCAACGTCACCATTAATCTTGCTCCCGCGGATACCCGCAAACAAGGCCCGTTATACGACCTTGCCATTGCGCTTGCCATTCTTGGCGCACAAGGAACATTCGCCAATACCGGCATGCTTGAGCGCATACTCGTTCTTGGGGAATTAAGCCTGGACGGCACCGTGCGCCCAGCCAGGGGCGTGCTGCTTGCGTCGTCCATGGCAAAGCGCGAAGGATATACCGGCATACTCATTGCCGAAGAAAATATCGACGAAGCACGGCTCATTGAACCATTACACATTTCGTCCGCACGATCGCTCAAAGACTGTATCGATCAAATCGAGGCGGGAACATGGCGACCGTTGCCCGTCATTGCCGACTTCGGCAACATACCCGTCACAGCTCCACGGTACGATCACGCCGATGACTTCGCACTCATCTCTGGGCAACTTCACGCAAAACGAGCATTAGAAATTGCAGCAGCCGGTGGGCATAATGCGCTGCTTTCTGGGCCGCCAGGCAGCGGAAAAACCATGCTTGCTCGCGCATTTGCCACACTGCTTCCGCCACCAACCATTGAAGAATCCATTGAGGTGACTTCGATTCATTCCATTGCCGGGCTACTCCATGGAAAGCGCGTCACCGAACGCCCATTCCGATCCCCGCACCACACCAGTAGCGGTATTGCACTTGTTGGTGGGGGAACCCAGCCGCGCCCCGGCGAAATATCCCTCGCACACCGTGGCGTGCTCTTTTTAGACGAATTTCCAGAATTCTCTCGCTCAGTCCTTGAAAATCTTCGCCAACCGCTCGAAGAGGGCACGATCACGGTGTCGCGCGCATCCGGTAGCGTCGTGTTTCCCGCACGATTCATGCTCATTGCCTCAATGAATCCCTGTCCGTGTGGATTTGTGAGCGATCCAGGTATTGCCTGCACCTGCACCCCAGGAACCATTCTCAAGTATCAACAAAAAATATCTGGACCACTCCTTGATCGCATCGATCTCCGCGTTGAGGTACCGAGAGTGGCATTCGACGACCTTGCCATCGCACTGCCCAGCGAATCATCTGCAACGGTGCGCGAACGCGTTACTACCGCACGCGCCATTGCCCAGGAACGCTATCGAGGGCTGGGCATTCATACCAATGCAGAGCTTCGTCCAGCACACCTAAAGCAATGGTGCACATTAGCTCCCGACGGGCTCACCTTACTCAAATCTGCCGTTGAACGCTTGCATATGTCTGCTCGTTCGTATGGTCGCATCCTCAAAGTCTCTCGCACCATCGCCGACCTTGCTGGCGAATGCAGTATTACTGCCCAGCATCTTGCCGAGGCATTGCAATATCGGATTCGACACGCGTGATTGTGAGCCGTCTTTGGCTTCAGCCTCCCCCTAACCCCTCCATAAATGGAGGGGAGTTCACAATGAAGATTCATCACCGAGTACCCTCCCCCTGCAAAGGGGGAGTAAGGAGGGGGTGGGGAGTCGGAGGGGACTGTAGCCGGGACAAGGCTCATCGAATGTACTCAAGGGGATTCCTGTAATCTCTCGACCCATTCCCGCCGATCACCTCAAAGTGCAAATGCGTACCAGAAGAATCTCCCGTCGATCCGCATCGTGCGATTGGGGTACCGGCAGTAACGCGCTGGCCAGCCTTCACGTAAATAGCGTAGTTATGCCCGTATCGCGTAGAAAGTCCGTTCCCGTGATCAATAATCACGAGATTGCCGTACCCGCCACGTGGTCCCTGGAAACGAGCTCCGGCAAACGTCACCACACCGTCGGCAGCTGCATAATTATCATCTGTCGATGTGCCGTTTGCATGACCGTTACAGTCAATGTCTGCACCAGTGTGATACCAACTCAATCCACGCATCACTCGTTTTCCATCACTCGGCCATATCATTCGCGATGATGCAGAAACCGCAACTCCCGTTTTTGATGGTGCGGGTGCAAAAATCGTCGCCACCGATGTTGGGCGCTTCACCGGGGTCGGCGTTGGTGGCGTTCCTCCTGGAATAAACAGCTTTTGACCAGTGGCAATTCCCCCTGCATCTGCAAGGGTGTTTGCACGCAAAATCTCAGTGGAATCCGCATGATACGTGCTTGCAATTTTTGTGAGCGTATCGCCATTCTTCACCGTGTGCATCACGCCAGACATCGGAAGAATAGTCAGCTCTTGCCCCGGCCGAAGCACACTCTGCGCGCTAAGATTGTTTGCCCAAAACAACGTGTTCGTTGAAATACCGAATCGTGCTGCAATCGTAGATGATGTATCGCCCACAGCCACCACATATATCTCAACGCCGTCGCGCGGTGCAACGCTCGCGCTAGAATCCGCAATAATCGGTGCAGCAAGCCCACCCCCAGCAAACGACGGCGTACTCTGAACAAACGAATCCTGCCCATCAATTGCCCCTACTATCGGAACAAGAGAAGCTCCAGACAGATATGACGTCGCGTTATTTCGAAGCGCAGCAACATCCATGTCTGCATATTCTTCAATGAATGGAGAGTCCTCCTGCGTTACCAATGCATACGCGATACTTTTATTAAAGGCGTCCAGCGTTTCTGCTCGCACACTTTCCATACGAAGGTTAATCACCACCACACCGCTCACCACCCCAAAAATCGCCACATGCATCATGGCGCGATTCGTTAAAAAAAACATGACTTTATTCTTTGCTGGCCGATACCACTGTGCAATATGATGCCGAGATGAAAATCCGGCACGATACACAGGGACAACAAACACAGAAAGAAGCCCTCGCATACCAGGCGTTACTATTCGTACAATGATGCGAATACCACCAAAAATGATCGCTTTCACGCCAAGAAGGCAGCGAACGCAGAAAAGGCCCACACGAACCGCCCAACGAGTCAGCGCATGGCTCATACTATGAAAGAGCATACCAACGCTACGAACTTCCAACAACAAAAAGTGGTATTTTTTGGCTAATCTCTGCGCTATTATTGACGCATTATTTCCTCCAAGTATACTACCCAAACTTCATTCTTCCTGCTTTTTTCTATGTCGCATACTATCGAACCTCTTTCCGATAATCTCATCAAAATTAGCGTTATTGTTCCTAAAGAAAAGGTGCTCGCCGCAATGCACGTTGCCGCAGATGAGCTTTCTCGAGTGATGAACATTCCAGGCTTCCGGCCAGGAGCAGCATCGTACGACGTGGTAAAGCAACGCGTCGGCGAAATGAAAATTCTTGAAGAGGCTGCCGAGGAACTTATCCGCGCATCCCTTGCCGCAGCACTCATCGAAGAAGATCTCGACATCGTTGGTGCGCCGCATTTCACCATGGACATCATGATTCCTGGGGAGGATCTGGCGTACAGTGCCGAAATTGCCCTTATGCCAAAGGTGAAAAAGCTTGCAGACTATACGAAGCTTTCCATCGAGAAAAAGCCAACAGAGCCAACGCAAGACATCATTGAAACCGCGAAAAACGATCTTGCACGCATGCAAACAAAGGAAACGCGTGCAACAGCCGGAAAGAAACTTGCACACGGCGACAAAGCTGTGGTGAATCTGACCATGAAAAAGGAAGGCGTCGTCCTTGAAGGTGGCGAAAGTCAGAATCACGGTGTATATACCCATGAGCCGCATTACATCGATGGATTCGTTACTCAAATTCTTGGCCTTGCCGAAGGAGAAGAGAAAACATTTTCTCTCAAATTTCCAAAAGATCATTACCAAAAACATCTTGCAAACACCGACATTGATTTCACAGTGCGTTTAAATGAAATCTTCACAATCGAAACCCCAGATGTCGACGACGAGTTCGCAAAGCGCCTCGGATTCGACAACGCGGGAATGCTGGAGGAAAAGTTGAAAGAAAATCTTGCCGCAGAAAGCGTTGTAGAAGAAGTGCGTCGTCAAGAACGTGAATGTCTTGATCTTCTTGCACAGAAATCAGAATTCGATGTCATCCCTGATGTACTCGTCAATCAAGAAATCGAGCGAATGCTCCGCGAGCTTGAACACTCCGTGGGAGAAAATGGTATGGAACTCAAGGACTATCTCAAATCGGTAGGAAAGACCGTTGCAGAAACAAAGCTCGATTTTACTCCAACGGCACTGACTCGTGTAAAAGTCGCACTGCTCATTCGTGAGATCGGCAAAAAGGAAAACATAGACGTTTCCGCAGCCGCTGTCGACGCAGAACTCGATGTCATTGCTGACCGCTTAGGCGAAGACAGCGAACATCGTCAGCGCGTATATGAACCCGAGTACCGTGACTTCGTTGAATCCCAAATGCGCAACCGCGCCGTCGTCGATCACATTATGAAGGTCATGGTGAAATAATTCTCGATTACACACCGAGATAATCCAAGAGCGAGGCCGCCATGCCTCGCTCTTTGATTTATCGATACAGTCGCTTACGCCCTAATCCCTTTTTCAAATTCGTATACTTTCGAAACTCGCATCCAATACCTTCCCAATTCTCGGCAGACAATCGAAGCGCCACGCCGTCAATCGTGATTCCCGAATCGAATGAGATCGATGACAGACTCACCGCGAGATCAACGGGATCCACGGCACGATCGATCATTCGCATTGTGGGAATCGATCCAGGCCCGATCGGAAATGCCCCAAAGAGATCGACGCGGTCAGGGAATTGATACGCAACGTCGATGAGAACTTCCGTCCAAAGAAAATTGAGATTGAATCCAAACATCGGAAGAATCTTTTGCACACCATCAATCACCGACATCGATTCCCATAATTCGACCTCGCCTGCGATCGATTTCATGATCGACGGCAAATATTCGCAAATGAATCGCTCCCGATTCGGGGTCGCGCTCTTTTGGATCGTCGAAATCGGAAACACATACGGTGTGCCGTATCGCGGTCGTGACGACGCCATGAGTCGATCGTAAAGCTCGCGATTCTGCTGAACATCGAATGACAGTAACCCGATCGCTGTAATGGTTTCGGGACGTGCCACCATGCGGCAATAAAACATGTTCAAAAGCCACAGCGCGAAATCATCTCGCAAAGGATTCAACATCGTATGAATCGCAATCGTCTGTTTATCGAATTCCCGAAACACATTACAAAATCGATACTTCTGCAGAATCGGATCATTCGTATACGGCATCGACGATCCTGAAATCTTTTTCTCCCAAATCAAAAGTCGTTCATGCGCAAAATCACAAATCTCTTTCACGATCGATGAATCACCAAGCTCACTCGATGTCGCATTCACTGATTCCGCCGTGACAACATGCCGATTCCAATGACGATACAGATCACGAATGTGTTTTGGAAGCTCCATAAAATTCGACATTCTCCGAACATCTTACGCTCATTTTTACACATCATCCGTAATCGCGATACTGGTAAAATTTTGGATATCACAAATTGTGATATCCAAAATTCTCACCTTTAATACACGCTATGTTGCCATCACTCTTACCAACAGAGATTATTGAGAATCGAATATTCGTTCTTCGTGGAAAGAAAGTAATGATCGATAGAGATTTGGCGAGACTTTACGGGCTAGAGACGAAGTTTCTTAAGCGAGCCGTCCGAAGAAACATTACTCGTTTCCCGCAGGATTTTATGTTTGAGCTTACAACGGTAGAGTTTGCAGATTGGAGGTGCCAATTTGGCACCTCCAACGCAGATCGCCAGGGATTACGCTATAAACCGCTTGTCTTTACGGAACAGGGTATCGCTATGCTGTCCAGTATTTTGAACAGTGAAAAAGCAATCGCAATGAATATTCAAATCATGCGTGCGTTTGTTTACCTCCGCGACGTAGCCCTCGAACATTCCGACCTCCGATTACGTCTCGACTTCCTAGAAGAACAGTACGACAAGCAATTCAAAATTGTCTTCGATGCGCTCCGACAGACGATTGATGATGATTCGAAAAAGTCCGAAATCGGTTTCAAACCAAAACAGCAACCGAGCCCTCGGGCGTAATCCAAGGGCTCGGCTCGTTTTTTTTCAACGGTCACATGTTCGGCATCCAGTTCAAGCCGACGAGCAGACTCGGGGACTTCGCCTCGAGATCGTACAGCGGAGCCGTCCAGAGTTCGAGCTCCCAGCGCGATATAGCAACACGAGGACCGAGACCATCGAATCGTTGCATTATCGCGCCGACCGAAACCGGACCGATCGCGTACGAGGCGGCCGCCTTGTACCAGAGACCGCTGCCGCCATATTCCGCCACACCAAGGAGATGAAGTTTCTCGATGCTCGTCATCGAGTACGTCATCACTCGCCACGGGTCATCAACGGTCTCCATGCCGCCAGCAACGCCGAAGGAGAAGTGCGCGGTCGGCGACCACGTCGGACCGATGTACATCTCTCCGTAGCCGGGCGACATCACGAATGTCGTCGTCAGCGAGAGGGGATCGATCACGCCGATGTCGATGATCGTTTGTGCCCGCGGAACGACGTTTCCAGAGAAATCGACCCGGTTCTCCGAGCCGATGAGGACGAAGGGAGCTGCGAGGGCGACGGAGGAGAGAAGAACGAACATAGGCACCTCTTTCAAGAACATGTTCAAGTTTCCTGCCGACAATCGGCGATCATTCTCGAACAAGGCAGAATGCCCAAAGAGTGTTATTCTGTCCATGATAGATAGACTAATTGTTCATATAAATACTATTAAATAAAGACTTTTCTACTGTTGATGACTTATTGACAACTTGTCCACATTGGGGATAGAATGGGGGGATGTCGAAAGTGGCGCTTGGAAAACTGGGGTTTAGTGATAAAGAAAGCGAGGTGTATTTGGCGTTGTTGCAACATGGAACAATGACTCCGGCAGAAATCGCGAAGCTGACAAGGATCAGCAGACCGACCGTGTACAGCGTTTCAAAGGAACTTGTGAAAAAAGGCGTTATCCTCGAAGACCTTGGGGGCTCAAGCCGATCACTCATCGCGAAACAACCGGAGGATCTTGCAATCCTTGTTAATCGAGAACAAAAAGCCCTCGATCTCAAAAAAGCGACCGTCAATCAAGCAATTGGCGAGCTTCAAAAAATTGCACAGAGCTCAAAGTATTCAATTCCAAAGATTGCATTTATCCCCGAAGAAGACATCGAAAATTACCTCTACAAACAAACACCCACATGGAATGCAAGCATGAAAGAAGCGCAAGTGTCCTGCTGGGGATTTCAGGACCCAGGCCTCGTTGAACATTATCAAGCGTGGATTGATTGGTGCCCGCAGCAACAAGATGCCCCACTCGTGAATCTTTTAAGCAACGAATCGGATATCGAGCAGACCATACAAACGCGAGGCTATACAAATCGCCACATTCGCTTTTGGAGCGGGGCATCGTCGTTTACTGCAACAACATGGGTGATGGGGAACTATATTGCCATGATCAACACAAAACACCATCCCTTTTCCCTCATCGAAATCCACGACGCGATGATGGCAGAAAACTTACGACAATTGTTTAGCGGGATTTGGAAAACGTTGGAGTAAAACTTGATATCGTAAATTGCGAGATCAAGTTTTAAGCTCACAAACTATGACCTTAAAGCTTGATGACGCTTTTGATGTGAGGACTTTCACAGCCTTGAGGTCGCAATTTGTGATCTCAAGAACCGGAGGCGCAAAATTGGCACCTCCAAGCGTAAATAACAAAAGCGCCGAGCCTGGAAATAATTCCCGGCTCGGCTCGTTTTTTTACGTTCTTCAAACCATATAACAGACTGATCCCTCCTTACGATATCGCTCAATTTGTTCTATTACCCGCCCCACGCTCTGCGTATCATGCGGGGTCGTTGTGTAGAAATGGCGAGAAATGAGCGTGCGCAGCGGCGATCGAAAATCCTGTTCTATATTTTTCAAACGAGAGCAACACAAGACAACCACCGTTGTATCGAGCCCACTACGGATATCTTCAAGAACATACTCGTTTCCCCCATATTCCACAGTAGTTCGAACAAAAGAAATCCCGCTAGCCGAACTCATGCGTCGCTCGGTTCGAAATATCGCCATTCCTTCGTCACGAATGTGAAATACCTGACGGTCGTGCCAGTAATCCGTGCGAAAGACCACTTCAAAGGTCCGCTCTTCAAGAGTCTCGATTTCGCTCATGACGTTCTCCAGTATTCAGCTTCGCCGGAATGGCGTGGATACTGAACAGACTAGAATAGCATGAAGTGGAATAATTGTAATGTCTAATTATAATAGTATATGAATAGTTAATTATATATGGGTAATGAGTAACACTTGCCACCAAATTATCCTCGAAGAACGAGCGCCCAAAGCGCTCGTTCTTGGTTTTTGAGTGACTCATCTCGGTGATTAAATCTCCACACAATCTCTCCAACAAAAAACGGAAGACGATCTCGTCTCATCCC
>CALRGY010000024.1 GCA_943358395.1 Candidatus Uhrbacteria bacterium
TGAAAAGTGCCTTGAGTTCATCTTCGGTAGCTGCATACGGGATGCCGCCTACGAAAACGCGTGCGTTGTCTGCCATAATGGCTTAGTTACTTCTCCAGTGCCGTTCCCTGCTCCTCACGGAGAAGTAATGACGTCACGGATGCTTAGCGCCCATCACTATAGCATATCCTCACATTTGGTGCAAATTTCCCCTTTTTGTCTCTTTTCGGCTTGGTATGAAGTAAAGCGAAGCGCTTACTTCATACCTTGCTTCCTCGACGTGATCGACGGCGTACCGTGTAGTACGCCTTGACGATCCCGTCATCGTCGCGCACCGAAAATAGCCTAAAATGTGAAAAATCCCAAATCAATACTCATATTTAACGAGGCGAGGTGGAACAAGACATGATGAGAGAACTTTCTCATTTGAGGCGAGTTTCGATGAAGATCAAGGAAATCGTCTGAGACGTACTTCTTGGTACGTTGACCCCGCCTCTCGCGAGAGGCGGGGTGAAGACGTTTCCGATGATCTGAGTCGAAAATAGACCAAATGAGGAAGTTCTATCCACACGAACGGACAAAGACGCACGAGGAAACATAGCGTACACTATGGGTAATATATGTTTGCACAGACGAAGAAAGCGGCAGACGAAGAATTTGATTTTACTCGGAACGAAGGTCAGCTTGCGGTTGATGTTATTGAAACCCCGACCCGCATTATGATTCGCTCCGCAATTGCGGGAGTATCAGAAAACGACTTACACATCACTATCAACGAAGACATGGTGACCGTTCGGGGCACACGCACCATAGCCCCGTTACCGCTGGATGCCACCGTCCATTACGAGGAATGCTTTTGGGGAGCCTTTTCCCGCACCATCATTCTTCCGTGCCGCATTACACCAGACGACGCCGACGCCAGCCTACAGAACGGCATTCTGACCATTACTCTGAATAAAGCGAGAGGAGATATTCATCTTCCGGTGCGCAACATTGTGACCGTATGAAAAAGATCCATGCCGCACTCGTCATTACCATCATCATTTTGAGCCTTGGAGTAAGTGGCACAGCAGTCTTTGCCGCACAACTGCACGGAACATATAGCGAGCGTATTGTGCCCAACGTGTTCATTGCCGGTATGAATCTTTCCGGCATGGATGCACTTGCCGCCACCGCAACCCTTCAAAGGGCATATGATCGCATGATCACCGACGGCCTTACTGTCACTGTTGGGAGCACGACGCACACCGTCGACCTGTTCCCTACCATACAAGGAGCTGATGCTGCCTACCCACTCATTGATTGGGACACCAACGCTGCCGTACACGAGGCGCTTGCCATTGGGCATCACACCAATCCACTCACCGATAGTGTGCGTGTTCTTGCGCATACACTCTTCGGGTCAACATCCGTCATGGCGCGCGTTACCCTTGATACGGAACGGTTACAAAACGCCATATTCGCCGCATTTCCCGAAACACAAGTTCCCCCATCTCCCACAGACTTCTCCGCAACATTTCCTCGCGGAAAAGCCCCGATTGTTACTGTCACACCCGGAACCGACGGCCAAACGCTCAACACAAAGCCCACATTCACAACGCTCGCGCTCGATGCCGGCGACCTTTCCCTGAAGCCCATCACCATTGCCACCATTGCAATAACACCATCAATCACCACCACCGATGCCCAAACGCTCATTCCAAAAGCGATTGCCGCAATAACTGCTGCCCCATACACCATTACAGGAACAAATACAGAAGGAGATGAAGAAACATGGAGTATTAGCCAAAAAACAATCGCGGACTGGATTGCGCCAACCCAAAGCGACACGAACCGCTTTACCGTGCACATCGCGCCAGAAAAGATTATCGATTTCTTAACAACCCTTCACACCACTATCGACATTGGCGCACAAAATGCCAGATTCATGATGAATGAAGGGGTTGTAACCGAATTCCAAGGAAGCAAAAACGGAACCGTTGTGGATGACGACAGCTTCTTTGCTGCTTTCAATGCCGCATTAGGAACCGCAACGTCTGAAACGCCCATCCCCGTTGCATTGCGCACAGAATTTGCAAGCGTCACCACAGAAAACGTCAACACACTCGGTATTAAGGAAATTCTCGGCGAAGCCACAACGACGTACACGACCGCAACACGCAATCGACGGGCGAATATTCAACACGGAGCAGAAAAACTGAACGGACTGCTTATTGCCCCAGGCGAAACTGCTTCACTTATCGCAGCACTCCGCCCCTTTACGCTTGCCGACGGATACGTTCCAGAGCTTGTCATTAAAGGCAACGAAATTGAGCCGGAAATTGCTGGGGGCTTATGCCAGATTGGTACCACCGTCTTCCGTGCAGTGATGCACTCTGGGCTTGAGGTGGTCAATCGACGAAACCATTCCCTTGCCGTTTCATATTACAACGACTACACCAACGGCAACCCAGGAACCGATGCAACGCTCTACGACCCAAACCCCGACTTTACGTTCACGAACGACTTCCCTACATACATTCTTCTTGCCGCACACGCAGATAGCGAAAAGGGAGAAGTAACGATCACCTTTTGGGGAACAAAAGACGGCCGCTCTGGCTCATATACTCCCCCCACCGTTCTTACGCGCACCCCGGCTGGCGCCACAACCTATACAGAAACATCCGCGCTCCCCGCAGGTGTTACACAGTGCCAACATGGATTCACCGGCTATACCACAACATTTGACTACAATATTACCTACGCCAACGGCATCTCAAAAACAGTGCCATTTCTTTCCAGCTACCGCCCCCTCCCAGAAACATGCTTAGTAGGGAAAGCGGCAGAAACCCCACGAGAATAAGTAGCAACGGAATAATACAAAAGCCCTCCGTTCCCAATGGTTCGGAGGGCTTTTTTGATCTCTACTTCTCGTGACGCTGAATCTGCGGTCAAGAAGATAAAAGTACTGAAACAGTTCAGCCGAAGCCAAAGTGCTCAGAGATCTTGTATCCCCATGCTTGTCGTGACCGCAGGTTCAGCAGCAAGAGGAAGTGAGTTTGTACCTTTTACCCGATCACTTTGTCAATAAGTCCATATTTTTGAGCCTCTTTTGCCGTCATGAAATTATCCCGTTCGGTGTCGTCAGCCACGGTTTTCATTGGCTTTCCTGTGTGTTTTGCAAGAATTGTGTTCAAACTGTCCCGTACTGCCAAAATACGCTCTGCGTGAATCTTAATGTCCGATGCCTGCCCTTTTACGCCGCCAAGCACCTGGTGAATCATGACTTCCGCATTTGGGAGTGCAAATCGCTTTCCGGGCGCTCCCGCAGCCAACAATACAGCACCCATACTTGCCGCCATACCAATGCACATGGTGGAAACCTTCGGCTGGATGTACTGCATGGTGTCATAAATCGCCAATCCGGCAGTAACCGATCCCCCAGGGGAATTGATGTACATCGTAATTTCCTTCTCTTTATCTTGGCTTTCAAGAAATAAAAGCTGGGCAATCACCGCATTCGCAACACCGTCATCAATTTCAGTACCAAGGAAAATAATCCGATCTTTCAAAAGCCGTGAATAAATATCGTATGCACGCTCGCCATTTGCCGTTTTTTCGATCACCGAAGGGATAAGATAATTGGATTGGATGTTCGACATAGTTCCTGGATGGTACCAAATTAGCACTCCATTGTGAAGAGTGCTAACGAAGCTCGATAACACGCGTTGGATTCAATACCTCCGCAAATGCATCGGAGTGAGTAACAACAACGAAACCTGTTCCCTCTGATCGAAGCTTTGCGATCGCCGAAGCAGCAATCGAACACGATGCAGCATCAAGCCCGGAATCGATTTCATCGAGCAGGGCGAATTTCGGCTGAAGTAAAACCAACTGGAAGAGTTCGGCGCGCTTCTTCTCACCACCGGACATCGAAAGGTTCAGCGTCTTGTGTGCAAAATCTTCTGGTAAGCCAAGCTCAATAAGGGTTTCCCGAATACGGTGCTGAGCTTCGGGAACGTCGGTAATGCCACACATCGTCTCGAGAGCTGCTCGGGCAACAACTCCAAGAGAGACACCGTCAATTGCCGGCGGCTCTTGGTGCGCAAGAAATATTCCAGCTCTAGCAATTTCATGAGTCTTCTTCGACCTATACGACATATCTCCGATTCGAAAATCTCCGGAAACAATTTCAACGCCCGGCAAACCCATCATCGCCGCGAAGAGCGAGCTCTTCCCTGCTCCATTTTTTCCGCGAATCACAATGAGCTCACCAGGAGCGCAAATAAACGATATATCAGAAAGGATTGTTTTTCCGGCACGGGCAACGGAACAATGATCAACGACGAGATTCATAGTTTTGCTAAAGCATCATGAAGGGCTTTCAAGGGTGTCGTCAAACAGCGCTCCCGAAGCGGGCTCACTGCAACGCCAAGAAGTGCTCGCACGTCTTGCCCACCCATAGGACCTATTCGACCAATAAGACCAATTGCCGCATCCGCAATCACCGCAGCCGACGCTCGACTGATCACACATCCCTTCGCCTCAAAAGATACGTCAACAATGGCATCATCGATGATTTTCATCCATACCGTACACTCATCGCCGCACGAGGCGTTCACCGCAGTAGCAGAAATCGAAAAATCAGCCATTGGTCCTCGATGATTCTGTCGATTCGCAAGCGCAAGAAGATTTTCGTATTCAAGAAGCATAGTTAAATTTTTGCCCTCTTTATAATCTCCTTCACATTGCTCACAAGAGCCTCGATGTCACGTTCGTCGTTGTACACTGCCAAACTTGCACGCAGCGTTCCATTCAGCGAAAGCTTCTCGACCAATGGCGCAGCGCAATGATTCCCAGCACGAAGACAAACACCACGTTGCCCAAGCATGTCCGCGACATCGTGTGGATGGATGCCATCGACGACAAAAGAAACAATACCAACGGCACCAGGAGGATCGAACACAGTAACGCCGGGAATCGATTTCAGATCGGTAATAAGACGGGATCGCGAGACCTCCCCCCGACCCCCTCCTTCGTAAGGAGGGGGAGCCATCGCGGTAAGAGCTGCAGCAAATCCGATGGCGCCTTCGACATTTGGAGAACCGCCTTCGAATTTTTCAACGCCTGGTCGCCATACCGCATCATCGGCAGTAATACGATCCACCATCCCGCCACCAACGATCATCGGTTCCATGGAATCGATGAGATCTGGGGAAAGAATCATCGCCGCGATTCCCGCTGGGCCGTAGCATTTGTGCGAGCTAAAGACGAGGGCATCGACACCAAGATCGGCAACATTAATCGGAAGATGCGCAGCAGCCTGTGTAGCGTCAACGACGACGAGAGCGCCGATCTGATGTGCAGCATCGACGATCTGCGCAATCGGCAAGACGGTTCCGAGAACATTCGACATCATCGTGACGGCGATAATCTTTGTTCGATCGTTCATCATCGCAAGAGCTCCATCGAGATCAAGCGTCAACGACGATGTCATTGGCATCGTTTTGACTATCGCCCCACGTTCCTTCGCGATACGTCTCCATGGCAAAAGGTTTGCATGATGCTCGAATACAGAGACAAGAATCTCATCACCAGGCTGCAATCGATCGCGCAATCCAAATGCGATTGCATTCAAACCCTCTGTCACACTTTTTGTAAAAACACATCGCCCAGCATCGACTCCGACAAAATTTGCAACGGTCGATCGCGCGGCGTCGTACTGCTTCATCGTCTCTTCTGCCACTGGGTACAAACCCCTCCCGGCATTCGATCGCCCACCGGAAAGGTACGCGTGCATCGCATCAATCGCGCTCTGATGCATTTGCGTTGTTGCCGCATTATCCAAGTACGCCACGTCTCGCTTGAGACCCGGAAATTGCGCACGAATGTTTTCGACGTCATTCATCATATCGTTGCATTCATCATTGATCCCGCTGGGCACAAAAGCCCGTCGGCAATCATCATCATTGCGTCGTCACGATCGATTCCTCGAGAAGCGCAATATGCTAATGCAGACATGTTGGGTCGAGCAATACTTACCGCATGCTTCGCGCTCACCATATTCGTAGCAATATCCAGTTCAGGGATGGCACGAATGCTCGCATCATTCCCAAAAAGCATGCCACGAATCGACGTTGCAATCGTACCGTGTATTACCGATGGATGAACAACGACCCGTTCACGAATCACGGCACGAGAGGCATCGTGCGCCACAATGCGATTATCGATAACGCACCGCGAATTGTTCGCAGCAATGTCAACATCATCAGAAATGTCACATCGTACCTTTCCTTTTGTACGAATCGACGATGAAAGCTCAACGAATGCTGAATCGCCGATCACTGAAACCGTACGATCGATAACACAATCGCGTTCAACATTACCGGTCACAAAGATCGAAAGCGATGCACCACCATGTACTCGTGCAACGATTGAAATCGAAGAGTGCAATGAAACATCGATCCGGTGAGAGATGTTCATTCCAGGCAACACGTCGATCTCGAGCCCAAAATCCACGACCAACAGCGGAGTGATCGGCGACTCTGAAAGCGGCTTTTCATTGAGCAACGTCATAGGCTTCCTTCCATTTCCAGCCCAACAAGCTCCAGGAATTCAACGGCATATTCCAATGGCAATTGCTGAACAATGGGATCGAAAAATCCGTTCACAATCGCGCGCCGCGATGCCTCTGGATTCAATCCACGCGTTGCAAGATACGCAAGCTGATCATCACCAAGCTTCCCCACCGTTGCTTCGTGTGTAACGGAAAAATCTGGCGCAGCATTATCAATAATCGGGATCGTCATCGCGCGGGACTGATCATCAAGCATCATCGTGTCGCAGGTGATCGTCGCCGATGAACCCACGGCACCTTTCGTCGCTTTCACCAGCCCACGATACGTCGATACTCCCCCGCCAACCGCAATACTCTTCGATCGCACATTCGCACTCGTCATTGGTGCAACAAGTGCAACCTTATGCCCTGTATCTTGATTCTGCCCCGGCCCCGCAAACGCAACGCCGAGAAAATCAGACTTCGATCGTACACCCCGAAGAACCGACATCGGATACAGCATCGTCACGCCACTCCCCATATTTCCATTCACCCACACGATCGTTCCATCTTCATCAACAAGTGCACGTTTTGTATTGAGGTTAAACGTATTCTTGCTCCAATTCTCAATCGACGTGTAGCGTACGGTCGCATTCTTCTTCACATGAATCTCCACACACCCGGCATGCAATGCCGCAGAATCGTACTTTGGCGCAGAGCAGCCTTCAATGTAATGAATCTCACTCCCTTCATCCGCGATGATGAGCGTGTGCTCAAATTGCCCGCCACGCTCCGCATTCATTCGAAAATACGCTTGCAACGGAATCGTCACCTTCGCGCCTTTTGGAACGTAGATAAAGGTTCCGCCACTCCATACCGCCGCATGCAACGCCGCAAAATAGTGATCATGCACCGGCACACAACTCGTCATAAAATGCTCGCGAACGAGTTCTGGATGCTCGCGAACTGCAACGTCCATATTCAAAAAAATAACTCCTTGATCCACAAGATCCTGTTGAAGATTGTGATAGACGACCTCTGAATCATATTGCGCGCCAACGCCAGCTAAACCGTTACGCTCAGATTCAGGAATGCCGAGCTTTTCAAACGTCGATCGAATCTCTTCCGGCACATCGTCCCACGTTCGATGCTCCTGAGAATCCGGCTGAATAAAATAGGCAATCGATTCAAGATCAAGGCGAGCGAGCGACGGGCCAAAGTTTGGCATCGGCTTTTCAACGAGGAATTCAAACGCCTTTAATCGCTTCTCCGTTACCCATTCTGGCTCGCCCTTCGATGACGCAATATGCAAAATAACCTCACGTGAAAGCCCGACCGGAGCCGTATATTTTGGGATGTGCGGATTTACAGCATCAAGCACCTCACGCAAGACATCCATAGACGGCTACTGTACGAAAAATGAGGGAAAGGGGCAATCTATCCGTGCCAAAACGTCTTTCGATGAATCGGCGATAATCCTAGTGATCGGATCGCGGCTTGGTGCGCCTTGGTTCCGTAGCCCTTATGCGACGAGAAGTCATAGCCCGGAAATTCAAGATCGAACTTCTCCATCAACGTATCCCGATATTCCTTTGCAACAATCGACGCTGCTGCGATAGAAAAGATTTTTGCATCACCAGCGATGATTGTTTCCTGTGGAAAGCTGAGAAGCGGGATACGCTGATTACCATCGACGAGAACGTGGACCTCCCCCCAATCCCCCAAACCTTCAACCGCTTCCCTCATCGCCTTCAGTGTTGCTTGAAGGATATTGATTTCGTCGATCTCTTGGGAATCAATTTCGGCGATACCAACAACACACGCAACCTGTCGAATCGCTTCCGCGGTTGATCGACGACGTTCTCGAGACAAGGTTTTGCTATCGCGAATCACAAAGTGATCGGCGAGATTACGGATAGCATCGATGTTCGACCAGTCAAACATCACCGCACCAGCAACCACAGGCCCCGCCAAACAGCCACGCCCAACCTCGTCTACACCAATAGCGAGAGCCTGTGACGTGCTCCAGAGGTTGAACTCATAATCACAAGAAAGTGACCGCATATTTCAACCCTTAGGGTTGGTCAACGCTAAGGGTTGACCAACCTCATGATATCGAAAACACCCCTCGACGTGATCATTCATGAGACCGGTCGCTTGCATGTGGGCATAACACACGGTTGAACCGAGAAACGAAAATCCTCGCTGTTTCAAATCCCTTGCAAGCACATCAGAAATGTTCGATCGTGCCGGCAATGTCTCCATGAACCTCCGTTTACCGTCAATAGAACGATGGTCAACGAAAGCCCAAAGATACACGGAAAACGATCCAAACTCCCTCTGAATTTTCAAAAATGCCTTTGCATTCTTCACCGCAGCGTTGATCTTCGCCCGATTGCGAATAATGCCAGCATCGAGCATCAGCATTTCGATGGTCGCCTCGTCAAACGCAGCAACCACTACCGGATCGAAATTCGCAAAAAGCCGCCGATAATTCTCCCGCTTCCGCAATACCGTTCTCCAACTTAATCCCGCCTGCGCACTCTCAAGAACCAAAAATTCAAACATCACACGATCATCATGTACTGGAACGCCCCATTCTTTATCGTGATAGGCTTCATATAGCGCATCCCCAGCAGGAACCCACGCGCAACGTATTTTTTTCATCATATTCGTACGAAAAGTGTACCATTTTCAACGGTTCCGCTTTACAGATAGTAGAAAAATGGGTATCCTTTTTTCGTTATTACACTCTTGAAAGCGTACGACTTTCTCATTTTGAACCAGTTTTGGTGCGCAAGGAGCAAAGTTCGTGAGACGTACTTCACGGTACGTTGAACGAATTTGCAACGCAGCAAGGTATGAAGTAAGCGCTTCGCTTTACTTCATACCAAGCCGAAAATGGGCAAAATGAGGAAGTCGTATCGGGCTATAGCGCAGCTGGTAGCGCGCCTGGTTTGGGACCAGGAGGTCGAGGGTTCGATCCCCTCTGGCCCGACCACAAAAGAATCCGAAAGGGTTCTTTTTTGTATCATGCCCCGGCAACTGTTGACTGACCGCGTATGACCGTCATACAATACTCTCGCTTTTCCATTACATTTTGGGTGTGTAGCTCAGTTGGTTAGAGCGTCTCTCTGATAAGGAGAAGGTCGATGGTTCGAATCCATCCACACCCACCACCGAAAACTTCGTAAAATTGCCCAGGGCGTTGTCGACGCCTTGCGCTCCTCGCTCGCCGTACAGCTCAGTACGTTTCGCGATGTGCTCGGCGTCTCCTAGCCCTGAACAATTTTACGAAGTTTTCTTCACGCATCGCGGGCTCGAAAAGGAAAACTGGCTAAGTTCGTCATATACAAGGAAGATTTCAAGAACCGACGAGCCGTACTCATCGTACGGTGAGGAGGTTCGAAGGAATCTGACGCAGTAGATGACGAACTTGGGCCGGTTTTCCCAAGCCTGGGTAGCTCAGTGGTAGAGCAAGGGTCTGAAGAACCCTGTGTCGTCAGTTCGATTCTGACCCCAGGCACCACAAAAACATCTCCTTTTGGGAGATGTTTTTGTTTGCGCCTATTCCTCAGTTACCCAATGTCCCGCCTGAAAACCCTTGTTATTAATATATCGATCAACATCTCCCAGGAAAGTTTCAAGCTTTTCCCGAATCCGTACATCGATGATCTCTTGTAATAACGGATGAATATACTTGGCATAAAATGCATCTTTTTGTGGGGAGACGATGCTACGATGCTCTAAGAAATAGTGCATTTCTAAAAGATCGACGAATTTACTCACGATCGCTTCGTCCGTATCTTTTAACCCCGCATTGGCGTGAAACATTTTCAGCCGCAACTGTATCTGAGGTGGTAAAAACGAGGTAATCATATCAAGATTCGCTGTTTCGAACGCGCGTGCATGCGTTTTAAGATCGGGATACCGTTGAGACAATGGCGCAGAAACATCTCCGCCGAATAACTCTCCGAGATCATGAATAAGGCACATCCGAATCACCGCATCGGTGTTGATCAATGATTCATCGCTATTGATATACTCACACAATATCCAGCCCATCATGGTAACAAGATAATGATGCTCTGCTAAATTCGATGTATTCTTATTGTTCAACCCTGCTAAAAAGAAACCGTATTGCTGCTGTTCGCGTGCCACCTCCATGAGTGAAAAGAATTTGCTCAAGTTTTCCGAGCTAATAGACATTTTGTGGAGGTTTTTTCTGCCGTTCAGACAAGTACCAACAACATAAAACTAGCTTACCTTGGAGCGTTGTTCCTCGGTGACATCGGATAAGCTCCTTGAGGCGGGCGTTTAGCCC
>CALRGY010000025.1 GCA_943358395.1 Candidatus Uhrbacteria bacterium
AGGAGCAGGGAACGGCACTGGAGAAGTAACTAAGCCATTATGGCAGACAACGCACGCGTTTTCGTAGGCGGCATCCCGTATGCAGCTACCGAAGATGAACTCAAGGCACTTTTCAGCGCAGCAGGTACTGTGGTTTCCGTTTTCCTCCCAATTGAGAAGGAAACTGGCCGCAAGCGCGGATTCGGCTTCGTCGAATTCAACACACCTGAAGAGCAGGAAAATGCAGTGAAGATGTTTGACCAAACCGATTTCGGTGGTCGCACAATTTCCGTTTCCCAGGCTCGCCCACGCGATTAATTCGCATGGCACTGGTGCAGAACAAACATTCCCCATCGCTTCGGCGAAGGGGAATTTTTGTTTTGGTATACTTCTGGCATGCCTAAACTCCAAACATCGTTCGATCATCAACACATCGCAAAATGGTTCTTTCTTTTGCTCCTTGTGGGCGTAAGCATACTGTTCTGGAAAGTGCTTGAGCCGTTTATCATCGTATTGCTCACGGCAGTCATTGTTGCCATTCTTGTTACCCCGCTCGAGCAGCGCATACGGCGATGGACAGGGCATCCAAAGGTTTCTGCAATGATTATGTTGCTTTTTGTGCTTGCCGTTGTGGTTATTCCGTTGGCAACCATTATTCTGCTTGCTGCAGACCAAGCGGTACAGATTGTGCAGGATACATTGGCGAATCCTGTGTGGATCCAGGCTTTTGACCTTCGTTCTCTTCCCATTATCAACACGCTTCCGGACATTCTTCTTTCGCAAGTTGCAGCAATTAATGTCGGCGAGGCATTGCGCAACATTGCACTGTGGATGGTGCGTAACATTGGCACCGTGTTCGCAAGCTCTGCTGATATTGTGTTCAAAACGTTTATTTTCTTTGTGTCCTTATACTTTTTCTTGGTGGATCGGGAAAAAATTAAAGCCGAGCTTATTGCGCTCAGTCCGTTACGGGTTTCGGTAGACAAGAGTATTGTGAACCGCATGGTTGCAACAGTGCGCGGCGTGGTGTTTGGTTCGCTTATTGTTGCGGTGGTGCAAGGAATTGTTGCCGGCATTGGGTTAACCATCTTCGGTGTTCCGGGTGCTCTTATTTGGGCAGGCTTGGTGGTGATTGCCGCACAAATCCCTATGCTCGGCACGTCGATGATCATGCTTCCGGCAGTAGCGTATTTGTTTGCATCTGGTCATGTGCCCCAAGCCGTTGGGCTTCTGATATGGGCCTTGGTATGCGTGGGCTTAATTGATAACTTTATTCAGCCCCTCATTGTTGGTGGCCGCACCCGCATGCACGCCCTCCTTATCTTGCTTTCCATGCTCGGCGGCTTAAACGCCTTCGGCCCCATCGGTTTCATCCTCGGCCCCACCATCCTCGCCGCTTTCCTTGTTCTCCTCGAATTGTATAAGTCTGGCATTCTTGAGCAGAGCAAGGTTTAAGACCCACTTGCGGCGATGAAGTGCGAATTGACGTTGTTATTATTGAGTAGGATTTTCTCATTTTCGACCAGTTTCGGTACGCAAGGAGTAAAATTCGTGAGGTGTACTTCTTGGTACATTGAGCGAATTTTCGACGCAGCAAGCTGAAAATGGGCAAAATGGGGAAATCCTATTTTTGACGAAAGCCCCATTTTTGATACACTATCCGGGCACAAAAATGCCTCTCATACGGCTCCATCGTCTAATGGTTAGGACACGGGCTTTTCAAGCCTGTAACGGGGGTTCGACTCCCCCTGGAGTCACCATCAAAAATACTCAGCTTCTGCTGAGTATTTTTGATGGTGACGACAAGGACATGCCTTGTGGCATGTACGTGGGGAGTCGAACGCCGGAGGTATATGCCGATACCAGTCGGCATACCGAGGCGGTGGCCAGCCCGAGGGGAGTGACGACGACCCGAGAGGCGAGGCCGACTCCCCCTGGAGTCACCAGAAAATTCGTCTCAGCAATGAGGCGATTTTTCTTTTTGGATTATTTACGCTGCTTTTGGTTCTTATCTCTCTGTATACGCCAGAAAAAACAAAAACCCCGCGCTGAGAACAACAGCCATCCTCAGCGTTGAGGGGTCGTTGTCTCGCGCGGGGTGAGGGTGGCGAAGGCCGGACGCCTATCGCAGCTCGCGTCCGAGTGCAAACACAGTTTGCGCCAACTGCATGATCCCCGCTCGGTGGCCGCCCTTCAGAAGCCCCCGGAGCATCCATGCAGTCGATGGATCCATGTCTACGCGGTGACCGTACTGTCCGACGGTTCCCCGTGGGAGCGGCTCGTCCGTCCATGCCCGGAACTCCTCGTCCGCTTTCGCATCCTCTCCGAACGTGTGAATCCGAAGGTCGAGGATTTCCTTGTTATCGCCAACTCGCACGTAAATCATGATGTCCATGCGCCCTCTCTATGATCAGGGCCTTGAGTGGTGTTCGCGGGATTGCGAACCGTCCTTAGCCCTGCCACAGACACCACGATACTCGAAACCCGCCAATACGTCATAAAGAATAACACTATATTCCTAGTAATAAAGAAACTGTTGTATATTAAGTAGAATATGTTATATTATTATTGTTATGAAAAATAACAGTAAGCAAGTAGAACAAGCGTTAAAGCAATACGGCTTTACTGAAAATGAGGCTGCGGTGTATGTGGCGTTGCTCAAAAGCCTCGAATCCACCGCTTTTGAAGTGGCAAAATCCACCGAAATCCCGCGAGCAACGGTGTATCTCATACTTGAATCCTTGAAGAAGCAGGGATTTATTTCACAATTTCGTAAAAATAACGTTGCATATTTCACCCCGGAAAGCCCGAATCATTTGCTGAATCTTCTCAAAAAGAAAGAAGATGTCGTCAATGAAATCATGCCGCAGATCCGTGCGCTCGCCGGTCGTCGGATCGATACCCCTGTCGCCAAGCTTTACGTTGGCATCGAGGGTGTCAAAACTGGCTTTGAGGACATTTTGGAGACACTCAAGGAACAAAAGATTAAACAAATCTTGGCTACCTCCCAGCCGGAGATGGAAGAGTATTTGCCTAAGTATTTTCCAGAGTGGCTGAAACGTCGAGAAGACCTTGGTGTATTTACCAAGCTGATTCTGCCGGCCACTGCACAGAATTACCTGCAAACGAACACTCTGCGTGAAGTACGCTATCTACCCGAAAAGTTTCCCTTCGACTGTGCGGTGACGATCTATGGAAGTAAAATCGCCTTCTTTTCGATCAAAGGCGACGAACCCTATTGCGTAGTCATCGAGTCTGCATCTATCGCCGAAATGTTCACGCAATTTTTTTCCTTCTCATGGGAAATGCTTGGGAAATCAGCGTAAAATGAGGAGCTGGGTTTGTTGAGTGAAAGAAACACACCCGTCGAGACGCTGGGACACGACGAACGTGTTCCTTTGTCTCGTACGGGTACACTCTATACACAACACCTGAAAACAAAGGTGCACCCGATAGCGGCCACGAGAAGGGCTCTGCTATGCGGGTGCACAAGCTGTAACACGTTGATTTATACTCCGCGCCGATTCGATTTCAGTTCCCCGACAATTTGATTCAATCGTTGGACGTCAGGGTCGTCGGCAGGCACATCGAAGGCGATCGGAATCTTTTTCAGTGCTCGTGGGGAGAATAGTCTTCTCCCGTTGATGCATAGGTTGAATGCTGTTACGTTGATCCCCAGAATTGCGGCGATTGCTCCCTGTGTGCACAGGGGCACGCGAAGGAGTAACCGTTTTAGGATCTCAGATTGCTCAGCGAGCATAGGATTCTCTGGCGTGTGGCGTACTCGCCTTCCAGAGTATTCCTGAACGATTTCCTTGAGTCGTATGACGTCGGGATCATCTTTTTCCACCCCGAATACCGAGGGAATCTTTTCCATGGCATTAGGTGAAATCAAGACTTCGCCTGTCGAATAGTGCGTCGCACTGGAATGCCCGCTGCCGAGCCGTGTACCGATTTCTTTCAATGTCAGGGACGGCACCTTATCCAAGAGGCGGCGAAAGATCACCGATTGCTCTTGGAGCCACGGTCGATTCACGCTCATTGCTGGAGATTCGGATACGGCCGTCTCTTCCTTCATCTGCTCGTCCGTGATGTCTATGATAAGTCGCCCCGTAGGCGTGAGTCGCTTGGTGCGGCTACGCAGCAGATCGATGACGTCTTCGATGGAGTCACCAGCCGTAAGAATAATGCGCATGGAAACCTCGCGAGGAAGGGGTAGTATTCATTCACCATCCAGTTATTGGATAGTGAATGGAACAGATAAAATTACCACGGAATAGTCAAAGGATCAACTTAGCATTTAGAAGGTAGATCATCTATCCCCACTTGCTTTCCCTCCCTTCTCCCTCATTTGATACCATATTCCCATTATGATGGTTGATTTGGAGGCGTTGTTGACGGCGGTGGGGTTGAGTAACATTCAAGCGAAAGTCTATTTATCGGGGTTGACGTTGGAAAGTGCAACGCTGACGGAGATTGGGAAGCATGCAAAAACAAGCAAGACGTCGACGTATGATGCGTTGGAGGAATTGCGTTTGCGAAAGATTGTTAAAGTGATGCGGCGGGGGAAACGAGTACTGTATCGGGTGACGGATCCCAAGCGGGTTGCGGAGGTGTTTCGAACAGAAGTTGCTGCGCAAGCCATGACGATTGATGACATTGTGCACGCATTGCCAGCCTTTGCGGCATTGAGCGTGGGCAGACCTTCTGTTTTGCATTACCACGGAACAGAAGCGGTATATGCGTATTTTGCGCATTTGGAGAAAATTGCACCATCAGAGATTTTGGAAATTTGTAACTTGGATGATATTTATCGGTGGATTGATCCGAAGGTTCTGATTGAGGCGAGAAAAACGCATCATTGGCCAAAAAAGAATTGCCGTACATTGTTTACGGGCACGTTGCGGAACCCGCGTGGTGGCGTAGAATTTCGTGTACTGAACCCTGCATGGGGCGCGTTTCACGGAAATATCGCTTTGTACGAACAGTATGTTTCGATCGTGACGTATACCACAACATTAACACTCGTCGTCATCGAAAGCGCGATGCTGGTTGCATCATTGAAAATGTTATTCTCTGTAGCCTGGCGCGCGAGTGATGATGCGTCACCGAAATAGTCCTTTCTCATTTTGCCCATTTTCGGCTTGCTTCCTCGACGTGATCGACGGTGTACCAAGAAGTACACCTTGACGATCCCGTCATCGTCGCGCACCGAAACTGGTCGAAAATGAGAAAGTCCTACATGTTCTTATTCACGTACCGCTCCTCAACACTTTTCCAGTTCAGATTCGCGAACACGGCAGTGACGTAATCGGCGCGTTGAGCGGGGAGATAGTCGAGGAGATAGGCGTGTTCCCATACGTCCAAGGCAAAGAGGACGTCGCAGCCGGCAAGGTGGCCAACTTCATGATCGGAGACCCAGATATTGCGCAGGGTGTTGGTGGCACGATCGACGACGAGGAGCACCCAACCAATGCCGCGCATCATTGCCATCGCTTGTACCTCGATTTTCCATGCGTCGACGGTGCCGTATGTTGCAGCGAGTGCATCGGCGAGTGCGCCTTCGATTGCTCCGTTGCCACCAAGGCTTGCGAAGTAGATTTCGTGCAAACGCATGCCGTTCCATTCAAAGGCGTAGCGACGGGTAAGCTCGGAAAGGGCAACGGCATGTGCTGCGGAGTCTTTGCGATACTCGTCCACTTTTTCCGCAAGCGCATTCACGTTTTTGACGTATCCGGCATAGAGTTTGAGGTGTGCGTCGATTTGCTTTTGCGAAAGCCCTTGCATAACAGGAAGATTGAATGATGTTTCGGAATACGGCATAATGCGAGTTAAGAATGGAGTGATAGTAGCACGGTTCGGGAGTGCGTTAAAGCGTGGTGCTCTATGCGAATATTGGCGATTGAAACAAGCTGTGACGAAACTGCGGTGGCGGTGGCGCATGATATTGATGATGTCATTCAGATTGAAACATCGTTGGTGCGGTCGCAGATTGATATTCATACGGTGTACGGTGGCGTCGTTCCAGAAGTTGGGGCACGTCAGCACCTGGAAATGATCATGCCGATGATTGCGCGAGCTGTGCGCCCCGATGGCGCTGGGATTGATGCCATTGCGGTAACGGCTGGCCCTGGGTTGGCACCGGCGTTGCGGGTGGGTGTTGAGGTGGCGAAAACCTTGGCGTGGACGTGGGGCAAGCCACTTGTTCCCGTGTGTCATTTGGAGGGGCATATTTATGCAAACTGGATTGGCGACGAGAAAACACTTGGAACCGTGACCATTCCTGCATTTCCGATTCTTGCGCTCATTGTTTCCGGCGGTCACACGGAATTGGTGCTTATGCGTGATCATGGGCAGTTTGAACGTTTAGGCGAAACGTTGGACGACGCTGCAGGTGAAGCATTCGATAAAGTTGCGCGAATGCTCGGGCTTCCGTATCCGGGTGGCCCGGCGATTGATGCGCTTGCGCTGAAAGGGAATCCCCATGCGTTCGCATTCCCACGGCCGATGCTGAATAGAGATGATGCGATGTTCAGCTTTTCTGGGCTAAAGACCGCGGTGCTGTACGAGCTTCGTAAAGATGATACGCGATTAACAGACGAGGGATTCCGTGCCGACATTGCTGCGTCGTTTCAAGAGGCAATTGTGGAAACACTAGTGGAAAAAACCATGCGTACGGCTGGGAAATGTGCGCCAAAGAGTATTGTGCTTGCGGGTGGCGTTGCAGCGAATGCGCTGTTACGGAATCGACTCACCGTTGCCGCTGAGCATCGAGGCATTCCCATGTTTCTCCCCCCGTTTCGATATTCCCTCGATAATGCCGCGATGATTGCTGCTGCGGGATATTATCGGGCACAGCATGGGGATTTTACGGATCCGTTGACATTGGTAGCTCATCCCAACCAGGACATATGAGGACTTCCTCATTTTGCCCATTTTCGGCTTGCATCATCGCAAATTCGTTCAACGTACCGAGAAGTACGTCTCACGAGATTTGCTCGATGCGCACCGAAACTGGTCGAAAATGAGAAAGTCCTCCCAATCTATTTTATGCGCATCTCTCATTCCCTCGAAGAATCCCACGCCATTGCCGCGGTGCTTGCTAAGCAATTGGTCGGCGGGGAACGCATTATTCTCATCGGAGACCTTGGTGCAGGGAAAACAACGTTTACTCAAGGGTTGGTTGCGGCACTCGGATCCACGGCACGCGTGAAATCGCCAACGTTTACGGTGATGAACGAATATCCCGTTACCGGTCACCCAACGATTCATCGCGTGGTGCACTGTGACATGTATCGATTCACCGCTCCAGAAGAACTGCGTGCCCTCGAGCTCGAAGAGTACCAATCCCCAGATACGGTGCTCATCATCGAATGGCCGGACGCATTGCCGACAGTAGATTGGCATCCAACGCATATCGTCAGAATCGGTCATATCGACGAGCATTCGCGTTCGATTGTCATCGAAGAGGTCGGTGAGTAGGGCTTGCTCACTTCATGGTACGATGATCGAATATTTCTCTATGAGGACGGCAAGATTCTTTATTTCCCCTGACTGGATCGCGCAAAGCGCGCAAGCGTTTTCTATTCCTGCGGGGTCGATGCATAAGCAGATGACCTCGGTGTTGCGCATGAAAATCGGGGATCACGTGAGTTTGTGCCCGAATGATGGCACCGAGCTTGATTGTGTGATTACCGAAATGACGAAATCTGCGATTTTGGGATCCATCCTTTCTTGTACGCCTCATCAGCCCTTACGTCCTTCGATTACCGTGTGTGCTGCCATCACCAAGCGCGACACGTTTGAATGGACGTTGCAAAAGTGTACGGAATTGGGAGTAACGGCATTTGTGCCATTGGTGACGGATCGGGTGATTAAGCGGGCAAAGGACATTCCTGCACGTTGGCGCGACATTGTGCGGGAAGCAAGCGAACAGTCCGGGCGAGCGATGCTTCCGGTGATTCACGAGCCGATGTCACTAAAAGAGACAATAGCGTTTACCGCAAAGCATGATCGCATCGTGCTTCACGAATCCCTTGGAACTGCAGCACCGATGCCGTCGGTTCGCGTCATGGATCACGTTGCGCTGTTTATCGGACCAGAAGGCGGATTCACCGAAGAAGACATTGTCACTCTCCAGTCGTCCCCCGCAACCATCGTCCAACTCGGTTCTCTTGTTCTTCGCGCCGAAACTGCCGCAGTGGTGGGCACCGCGATGATCCGTTTTGCCTCGAGCTCTTAGCGTTGCGATTCCTTTTTGGCGTTTGTATGCGCCGTCCACTGTGCAACAACGTTTTGAATATCTTTTGTGGATACTGTTGGATTTTTGCAGCTTTTTGCCGCGGCATGGAGAAGTCCTAGGTGTGCCCCATGGCGCGTTTGTGTGCATTCAATGGCGACTTTTGCCGCCGCCTCATCGATGAGATCGATGGCCTTATCGGGCAAGTATCGACCACGAATGCTTTTTGAGAGTGTGATTGCGGAACGTAGTGCGGTATCTGGAATGGTGACGTGATGATGTTCCTCGTATATTTCACGAACGGCTTTGAGCATGAGGAGTGCGTGTTTTGGAGACGGTTCGTTGACGAGGACGGGTTGAAAACGCCTGTCGAGCGCTTGGTCTGGACGAATGTATCGTTCGTACTCATCCCATGTTGTTGCACCAATCACCTGCACATCACCCATGGAAAGTGCGGGCTTGAGCATATCGCTCAGGTTGAGTGACCCTGTGCTGCCATTGGCTTGTTCGAGCATGTGCACTTCGTCGATAAAAAGAATGGTGCGACGCGCATCGTGTTGAATGGTTTTGAGCAATTCCTGCACTTTTCCTTCGAGCGCTCCACGATTTTGCGTTCCCGCCATCAGCGCATTCAGATCAAGCGCCAAAATGCGCTTTTCCATCAGTGCTAGCGGAACATCTCCATGCAGAATCGCTTGGGCGAGCGCGTGAATGAGTGCCGTTTTTCCTACGCCAGGATTCCCAATGAGCAGGGGATTATTTTTGCTCTTTCGCATGAGAATATGAATCATGCGTTCTGTTTCTGCCTCTCGTCCGCCAAGAGGTTCCAGTTTTCCTTGTTCCGCAAGCGCGCTGATGTCTACCAAAATATTCGATGATATGCGGGAAGGCGGCGTGCGCGTATTTTTTTGTGATTTGAGCACAAATATTCCTGCGCCAGCGAGCCCAGTGGCAAGAAGAAACCATGGAAGAGATGGCAACATATGCGCATAGTGTACCATCGCAGAGATGACAGGATGATATACTGCGATCATTAATCATCGGATCTCATTTTTATGCCTCGTTCATCACAAAGTACTCGCGTGCGCACGTCGGTTGGAGTTCAGGTGAAAACGATGGTGGGCGTTGCGCTTCTTGCTGCTGCCGGTGGCGCTGCGGCATATGGCATGGCATCGGTAAGCGTTTCCAATGTGATTTCCTCTGCAGCGGCGCTAAAGTCACCAATTGTCATCTCTCGCGCCCCGTCGTCACCAGCTTCAACGATTCTTGTCACAACCGAATCGAATGCTACGGTTTCAGTATTTCGTTTAACGAACTCACCTTACGCAGCCCTTACCCGCAGTTTCTTCAATTGCGTGAGTTCATCCATACTTGAACGAAGCGCGCTCACATACAGCTTCGCCTTCAGCGCAAAGTGATTGAGTCCGGTCTTGATCTTCATTTTCTCAAGTTTGACAAACG
>CALRGY010000026.1 GCA_943358395.1 Candidatus Uhrbacteria bacterium
TGTTCCTCAGAAGAATATTCGGAACTTTTGCATTATTGCGCATATCGACCATGGGAAGTCGACGCTTTCTGATCGGTTGCTGGAGGTGACGGGAACCATTGATAAGCGGATCATGAAAGATCAGGTGTTGGATTCCATGGATATTGAGCGCGAACGTGGCATTACCATTAAGCTTGCTCCGGCACGGATGGTGTGGAAAAAGGGTGACGTTGATTACACGCTGAACTTGATCGACACCCCTGGGCACATCGACTTTAACTATGAGGTGAGCCGATCATTAGCTTCCGTGAATGGGGCAGTGCTTCTTGTCGATGCAACTCAAGGTGTGCAAGCGCAGACGATTGCGAATTTGTATCTTGCGGTTGAGGAGAATCTTGAGATCATCCCGGTGTTGAACAAGATCGACTTGCCGGCAGCTGATGTCCCTACTCGGAAAGCCGAGCTCGTAAAGCTGCTTGGGTGCGATCCAGATTCTATTTTGGAAGTGTCGGGGAAAACAGGGGCTGGGGTTCGCGAGCTCCTCGATGTGATTATCGATCGTATCCCGTCACCCGAAGGATCGGAGTCAAAGCCACCCCGTGCCGTTATTTTCGACTCTGCGTACGACGATTACAAAGGCGTTGTGGCATATGTGCGAGTGATGGACGGAACATTTAAAAAACGGGACAAATTGAAATTATTGGCAACAGATGCAGATGGGGAGATTCTCGAGATTGGCGCTCTTACTCCAAAGTTTTCTCCGCTGGAAGAATTAGAAACTGGGCAGATCGGGTACATCGTGACGGGATTAAAAGACATTCGTGCTTGTCGCGTGGGCGACACGATGACCATTGCGCCAGTGACAACCCCCGTCGAACCACTTTCTGGCTATCGCGAAGTGCGGCCAATGGTGTTCGCTGGCGTGTTCCCAGCGCAGGGCGATGAATACGGCTCATTGCGCGATGCGATGGATAGATTGAAGTTAAACGATGCTGCACTTGTTTTTGAACCAGAGCATTCTCCGGCACTCGGGTACGGATTCCGATGCGGGTTCCTCGGGATGCTGCACCTCGAGATCTTGAAAGAGCGATTGAGTAGAGAATTTGAAATTGATTTGGTGGTGACGTTGCCGAGCGTGGCGTATCACGTTTATAAGTCCAATGGATCGGATTCAACGTATGACACGGTGAAAAGCGCCTTAGATCTCCCAGATCCAAGCTTTATTGATCACATCGACGAGCCGTGGGCAAAGGTCGACATCATCACGCCGATTGATTCCATTGGGAACGTAATGTCGCTTGCACAGGATCGCCGGGGAATTTACATCAATACCGATTATCTTTCTGAAGGGCGTGCGCTTATTCATTACGAATTGCCATTGTCCGCAATCATCGTCGACTTTAATGATAAACTGAAAGGGGCATCGAGCGGATATGCGTCGATGAGTTATGAAGTATTTACCTATCGTGAAGCAGACGTGTGCCGATTAGATATTTCTGTTGCCGATGAAAACGTGGATGCGTTTGCGATGATCGTTTATCGCAATGAGGCAGAGCGTGTGGGCAGGCGGGTGCTCGAAATTTTGAAAGAAAGTATTCCTCGTCAGCAATTCGTCATCAAGCTTCAGGCGATGATTGGTGGAAAGGTTGTAGCAGGTGAACGCATTTCCGCGATGCGTAAAGACGTTACATCGGGGTTATATGGTGGCGACTTTACGCGAAAGCTGAAGCTGTTGGAGAAACAGAAAAAAGGAAAGAAGAAGATGTTGGCGATGGGCGTCGGCAGCGTGGAAATTCCGAGCGAAGCGTACATGAAGGTGCTTAAACGGTAATCAATCTTCTATGATGAATAGCAAACGATCGAAGAGGTTTTGGGCGATTGTGGCGCTGTGCGTGATGGTATCGATGTTGGTTTCTATGGTGCAGTTGGGATACTAATGTGGCAAAAACCACGTGGAGCATTGCGGAGCGTACGGAAGGTGATCTGGTATCGCAGCTTTTGGCGAATCGTGGTGTTGCGGTGAATGATCGCGAAAAGTTTTTGAATCCGCATTGGGAGCGTGACACATTTCCTCCCAGTGATTTTACGAACATGAAGAGGGCAGTTGCGGCAATGTTTAGCGCACTTGAGCGTGGTGATGCGATTGTGATTCACGGCGATTATGATGCGGATGGCGTTTCGGGATCGGCGTTACTCTTCGAAGCGTTGCGATACATTACCGAGAAAATGTCGTTGAGTTTTAATGTGGAAGTTTTTCTCCCCGATCGGGAAAAAGATGGATACGGTGTAGCGATGCATACGATCGAACGATTCATCGAGGAGAAGAAGAAATTGCTCGTGACGGTGGACTGCGGAATCGCGAATGGATTGGAACTCGATCGCGCATTCGATGCCGGGATCGATGTCGTTGTGTGCGATCATCACCAAATGGGAACGCATTTTCCTGGGAACGCCATCGTCCTTCACCCGTTAGCGCCAGGGGAAACGTATGCGAATAAAACATTGTGTGGCACGGGTGTTGCGTTCAAGTTTGCATCGGCGTTGATTCATGAGGCGCAGCATCGAGGCGCCAACATTCCTGAAGGATACGAAAAATGGTTTCTCGACTTTGTCGCCATCGCAACGGTGACCGATGTGATGCCGCTGCTGGGAGAGAATCGCACGCTCGAAACATTTGGATTACAAGTGTTGAATAAAACACGTCGACCAGGTTTGTGCGCCATGCTCACGATGTCTGGCACAGATCTTGGAACAATCGATACGCAAGCAATAGGATTCCGTATCGGCCCTCGATTAAATGCCGCTGGGAGATTACAAAGTGCGAAACTCGCGTTCGATACCTTAACGGCACCAACTCCCGAGGCTGCCAATGTTGCCGCAACAAAGCTCGAATCCTTGAACAAAGAACGGCAATCTATTTTTCGTGATTCGTACAAGGAGGCGGAGCAAATGGCGCGATCGATGATTGGTGCTGATTGCAATGTGCTCGTCGTTTCATCGGAAACATGGCTTCCGGGCATCGTCGGCCTCATTGCTGGCAGACTTGTTACCGACTTTGCAGTGCCAGCATTCGCACTGACGAAGGTCGGCGATCATTATGTGGGAAGCGGGCGTACGGCTGGAGGTTTGCATCTTGTGGAGGCGATGAATGCATGTGGTGATATTTTTTTAAAAAAAGGTGGGCATCCGCAGGCATGTGGTCTTTCTGTGCCGTCGATGACAGAGGTACACATGTTTCGTGAACAGATGAATGCGTTTGCGCGATCGGTGTTCGGCAAGGCTGGCGCAGTGGTCACGTTTCCCATCGATGCCGTTATTGCTCCGTCGACATTTACGATCGACGGCATCGGCGCGCTGAACGCCTGTGCACCGTTTGGCGAAGGGAATCGTCCGCCGGTATTTGCGGCATTGAAGATGACGGTGATGATGGCAGAAACCATGGGCGCAACCGGAACGCATTTGCGATTGACGGCGCTCGATGATGCGCAAAAGGTCTGTAAGATGGTGGGGTTTGGCATGGGCGATATGGCAGAGGCGCTTCATCGAGGGAAAGTGATCGATGTGGCATACGAACCCGGCATCAACGAATGGAACGGACGAAAAGAGGTACAATGCCGAATAGTTGATATTCGCCTATGAAGAAGATTCGCATGTACGCAGATGGAGGGTCACGAGGGAATCCTGGCCCGGCAGCAGGGGCAGCGGTGTTATTCGCATTATCGGAGAATGGTGAACAGGGGGAACGCGTGGCGGATGCGGCGAAGTACATCGGCATCGATACGAATAATCAAGCGGAATATACGGGCATCATCGTCGGCTTACAAAAGGCGCTCGATCTTGGATATGATGAGGTCGATGTTCGACTGGATTCTGAGCTTGCCGTCAAACAATTGAATGGAATCTATCGGGTGAAAAATCCAGAAATCGCAAAACGATTCTTAGAGGTTCACAATCTTCGCACCAAATTCCACAAAGTCACATTCTCCCACGTCTTCCGCGAGCAAAACACTGCCGCAGACGCACTCGTCAACAAGACTCTTGATGACCAAAAATAATATGCCAACCTATTCTTGGGAAAAGCGTTCAATGAATCCGTTTCGTGGAAGAGTACAGATCATTGCCGTGATGATCGGCATTGTTTTGATCATCGTGAGTGTGTGTGTGGCGATCTTTGTGCATCGCGCATGGTTTATACAGCCAACAGGAGATGTGCAGGATCAGTCGATGGTAACCATCAAGCCCGGAGAAATCGTTAGTGGAGTAGCAATGGTGCTTGAAGAAGCACAGCTCATCGATTCTGCATTTGCATTTCGCGTGTACGTCAAACTTTTCGATTCTCCAAAGTTGTATCCAGGTACCTATACGTTGATTCGCGATTCAAGCTATCAGGACATCATGGCGGTGTTGCACGAGATCGAATCGAACGTGGTGCGCGTGACCATTCCAGAAGGATTCTCGCTTGCGGACATCGGGGAACGCATTCATACATCGATCCCCAGCGTGACGATCGAATCATGGAATAGTGTGGTTGGTGTAGATGGATCGGCATCAAGGCATCCATTTGTAAATGAATCGATGAAGCCGAAAAATGTTGACCTTGAGGGTTATCTTTTCCCCGACACGTACGAGTTTTCCAAAGACGCCACAGCAGAACAGATCGCAAACAGTATGATCGATACGATGATGCGCCGTGTCGACACTCTTGGGGATCCTACCGGCGATGCGGCGGGGATGAGTATTCACGAAGTGCTTACGCTTGCGTCGATCGTGGAAAAAGAAGTGCGCACAGCAGAAACGATGAAAAATGTTGCCGACATCTTTTTGAAACGTATTGCGATTGGGATGGCGTTACAGTCTGATGCCACGATCAATTATATTATCGACGGTGATAATCCAAGCCCACTGTATTCCGATCTTGAAGTGGATTCGCCGTACAACACATACAAGAATCCCGGTTTGCCCCCAGGGCCGATTGCGGCTCCAGGCTTGAACGCGCTCACTGCCGTTTTCCATCCAACGCACAATGATGATTATTACTTCCTCACCACCGATGCTGGCGCAATCTATTACGCCAAAACGTATGATCAGCACTTGGAGAATAAGCGACGATATTTGAAATAATCCCTATGTTTACCGCGCTTTTTACCGTGCTTGGCCTTGTTGCCTTCGAAGTTGTTTCCAGTATCGACAACGCCGTCATTAACGCCGAGGTGCTGCAAACGATGAGCCCCAAAGGCAGAAAATGGTTCTTGTTTTGGGGAATACTCTTTGCAGTGTTCGTTGTTCGCGGATTGCTTCCGTGGCTGATTGTGTGGGGCGTAGTGCCAAGCCTTGGCCCTGTTGGCGCGCTGCTTTCTACGATGAGCAGTGATCCTCTTGTTCATCTTGCCGTCGAATCTGCGTCACCGGTGCTGTTTGCTGGGGGAGGAACGTTTTTGCTGTTCCTCTTTTTCCACTGGCTCTTTCTTGAAGAAAAGCATTTTGGTCTTCCGCACGAAAAGTTTTTCGCGCGCCAAGGATTATGGTTTTACGCCGTCGTATCAATGCTGCTTGCGGCAATTGTGTGGTTCTCCATCGACATCGCTCCAATGATGGCATTTGGTGCCGTGATTGGATCAACAGCATTTTTTATTACGCACGGGTTTAAAGATAACGCAGAAAAAGCCGAGCGCGAATTGCTTGACGGCAATACGAAACGTAGCGACGTGAGCAAAATTCTCTATCTTGAAGCCATCGACACCACCTTCTCCATTGACGGCGTGCTCGGCGCCTTCGCCTTCACCCTTTCCGTCCCCCTCATCCTCATCGGCAACGGCATCGGCGCCATCGTCGTCCGCCAACTCACTGTCAGCAACATCGAAACAATCAAAAAATACATCTACCTCAAAAACGGCGCGATGTACTCCCTCCTCATCCTCGGCACCTTCATGCTCCTCGAAGCCTTCGGAATTCATGTGCCACAGTGGGGCGCACCACTGGTGACGGTAGGGATTTTGGTGATGGCGGTGATGAAGAGTAGGGCGAGGTTGAGGAGTGTGTAGATGAAGGAGCAATCTACTACGCTGAAAATTTATGTCTGAGCGTCCATTAAAATAATTTCTTTGAAAGAATCGAACGTATTACGACATGATAAGGGGTCGCATCGGAAAGATTCACGATATTTGTAACAAAAAATACTTCACTCGGAGCAACCCACTATGACTATCCCATTAAGGAAGTGCGAACTTCGCACGTGTCATCTAGTGAATCGTTTTGAATGAAGTATCCCTTTGGAACGCCTCCCACTTTAACGAGTTACCATCCGGTAGCCCAACATGGGAGGTCTTACTTCTTGACTCTAGTATACACAAATCTTTGAAGATTTTTCCACAGGTGAAGGTGTCAAAATGTGAGTAGGGCGAGGTTGAAGGAGGAGAATTAACCCAATAGGTGGTATGTTCCATTTTGGAACATACTGCTCGGATCATTGGAAAATATTAAGGCGCTAGAGAAGAAGATAGAAAAGAAGGGAAAAGGAAGCGTGGTAATGGCAGTGGGGAAGAGTAGGATGATAGTTGAGGACTGAAGGACGGGCTAAGGGGATAAGAATCGGAATTGGGGTAAAAAGTATGGTAAATTTGAGGTAAATTTTATCAGCATGTTTTGGTTTTATGAATGAAAAAGAGGCTAGGGCTCGCATAAAAATCAATAAGCTTCTTGAAGAGTCGGGGTGGCGGTTTGAGGAAAGTAACGGAGGTGCTGCGAATATTCGGTTAGAACCTGGTGTTACATTGGCTGACCTGGGGGATGATTTTGAAAAAAGCTCGAAGGGATTCATTGATTTCTTGCTCCTAGATAAGGACGGTCGGGCTCTTGTGGTTGTTGAAGCGAAGCGTGAATCTGTCGATCCGCTTTCGGCGAAAGAGCAGGCGAGGAATTATGCAAGGAATGCTGGCGCTCGATTTGTAATTCTCTCAAACGGGAACATTCATTATTTCTGGGATACAAAGCACGGCAATCCAGAAACAATCTCGCGATTTCCGACACAGGATTCCATTACTCAGTACGAGAAATACATACCGAATCCTTTGGAGCTGGCGCGAATTTTGGTTGATGAGAATTATGTCATCGACACGCAGATGCCTAAATTCGCTCTCGAGCCCGCGTTTCAGAATGCGATTACGAGGCCGCATTTTTTTAAAAATAATAAACTTAAACAATTGCGACCTTATCAGGTGGGTGCAATTAAAGCTCTTCAAGAATCCGCAAAGCACGGCAATCAAAGGTTTTTATTTGAAATGGCAACTGGAACGGGAAAGACGCTTATCTCTGCTGCTGTGATTAAGTTATTTCTTAAATCCGGAAATGCACGGCGCGTATTATTTCTCGTTGATCGGTTGGAGCTTGAGGATCAGGCGGTAAAGGCTTTTATTCAGTATCTTGGGAAGGATTTCGGATGTGTAACGTATAAGGGCAATCGAGATGCCTGGCAGAATGCGAGTGTTGTTGTTTCGACGATTCAGACATTTCTCGTTGGAGATCGATACAAGAAGGAATTTTCTCCAACCGACTTCGAACTCGTAATCTCCGATGAAGCGCATCGTTCAATTGGCGGCAATAGTCGCGCAGTGTTTGAATATTTTGTTGGTTATAAGCTCGGGCTTACCGCGACCCCAAAAAACTATCTCAAAAATCTTGATCCCATCGTTTCCGATTCGCAGAAAGAATATGAGCGTCGGATGCTTCTCGATACGTATAAAACGTTTGGATGTGAGCCGGGTAATCCAACATTTTCATATGACCTTGTCACAGGATCGAAGGAGGGATTCCTAATTCAGCCAACACTCGTTGATGCTCGCACTGAGATTACAACGCAATTGCTCTCGGAGGATGGCTATGCCGTCCATACGACAACTACAGAAGGAGAGGCTGTGGATGAGACTTTTACTGGAAAACACTACGAACGAAAGTTCTTCAACGAAGAGACGAATATTGCCATGTGTAAGGCGTTTATTGATAATGGATTGTTCGATCCGATCGCGCAAAAATATGGAGTTCCGCTATTTGGAAAATCTATCGTCTTCTGTGTTTCTCAGAAGCATGCGGCACGA
>CALRGY010000027.1 GCA_943358395.1 Candidatus Uhrbacteria bacterium
GGTGGACTCAGTCGAGACCTCTCCCCCTTACGAAGGGGGAGTCGGAGGGGGTTTGGAGCGACAGCGAAGAGTCCACCATTGTTCTCGACGAGTATGGTGAAAAAATGGTAAAAAAGGCGGTACCAGGATCGTTTCTCGGCGAATATTAAGTAGTGAGGACTTATTCATTTTAGGCTATTTTCGGTGCGCAAGGAGGAAAGCTCGTGAGACGTACTTCATGGTACGTTGAACGAATTTCCGACGCAGCAAGCCGAAAAGAGACAAAATGAAAAAGTCCTATAAATATTTTGTATGTCTCACGATTACGCACAGCGTTCGATTGATTCCCACAAGGAGCACATGGGAAAGTGGGCAGTGACGAGTACGATGCCGCTCGAGACTCGTGACGATCTTTCCATTGCATACACGCCAGGCGTTGCGGCGCCGTGCCTAGCAATCGCTGCCGATCCGCTTGCAGCATATGACATGACAATGAAAGGCCGATCTGTTGCGGTAGTTTCCGATGGTTCTGCGGTGCTGGGGCTTGGCAACATTGGACCGATGGCAGGCTTGCCGGTTATGGAAGGGAAGGCGGTACTGTACAAAAAATACGCGAATATCGATGCAGTGCCCATTGTGCTTGCCAGTCAGAACCCCGATGAGATTATCGAAGCGGTGCGCATGATCGCCCCAACCTTCGGCGGAATTCACCTCGAAGACATTGCGGCTCCCGCATGTTTCGAGATTGAGCGTCGATTAAGTGAGATGCTCGACATTCCGGTGATGCACGACGATCAGCATGCAACAGCGATTGTGACGTTAGCAGGACTCATCAACGCATCAAAAGTGGTGAATCGTCCGCTGTCATCGATGACGGTTGTGGTGAACGGTGCGGGAGCGGCAGGGATCGCGATTACTCGATTGCTCCTCGACACTGGAGTCGCGAACATCGTCCTCGTTGATTCAAAAGGCATTATCGGTTCACATCGCACCGATCTCGCCGGTGAAAAACTCGTACTGCTCTCGCTGACGAATCGTGAGAATCGCGAAGGCGGATTAGCAGAGGCGATGCGTGGCGCTGATGTGTTCATCGGTGTGAGTAAGCCGAATTTGGTTTCGCAGGAGATGGTGAAGTCGATGGCACCAGATCCGATCATTTTCGCGCTTGCCAATCCTGTTGCAGAGATTGCGTACGACGAAGCAAAGGCTGCTGGCGCTGCTGTTGTGGCAACAGGCAGATCTGATTATCCGAACCAAATCAATAATGTTTTGGTGTACCCGGGGCTGTTCCGCGGACTACTGAATCGTCGAGCAAGCACACTCACAAGTGCGATGAAGATCGCCGCAGCAACGGCGTTGGCAGGAATTGTGCCAAACCCAACAGCGGAAAACATCATCCCGAGTATCATCGACGTGAATCCTGCAGAGGCGATTGCGAACGCACTTGCAACGGTATGAGGCAACAAAGCTTTCGGCATCGGGGCAAGAAGGGTGGCGGCTTTGGGAGCGTTTTTTTTGCGGGGCTTGCAGTGATTCTTGGAGCAATTGGAATGTATTATCTTGTAGTGTGGTTTCGTTCGAGTAATGAAAAAACGTTAGCGAGCCAAGAGCGTGAAACAGATGAATCTGTGCAGCTCATGGCGGATTCGCGTATACCACTCGAACGCACTGCACTCTTGAAAACGCTGTCTGGTGAAACTGCGGGAACCGTTGCGCGAACGGGTTCTGAAGATGCACCGTCGTATGCGCTGCTTGCGAATCTTGTTGCGCTGTCGCCAGATATGTTTTACGAGGTGTGGCTTGTGCAAGACGGGCTTGCAGATGTGAAAAGCATTGGTGCATTACTTCCCCGTGCCGACGGAAGCTGGACAGGAACGTTTACTGCTCAGGATCCATTGAGCTACCCCACGGTTGTGATTATGCTCGAATCAAACGACGGGAACCCAGACCCATCCGGCAATCGTATCGCGGAAGGAAGATTTGAATAATATGACTATAGGCATCCTTGGAACGGGATACGTAGGCCTAGCCACTGCGGCAAGTTTTGCGGCGCGGGGGTTTGCGGTGGTATGCGCCGATGTTGACGAGAAGAAGATTGCTCTTTTGCAGTCTGGGAAGTTGCCTTTTTTTGAAGAGGGGATGAGTGAGGTGTTTGCTGCGGCATCGATTCCGGTGGTGTTCACCGTCGATCTGACTGCGGCGTGCCAGTGCGACATTGTGTTTTGCTGTGTGGGCACGCCAAGCGCAGCAGATGGTTCTGCGGATCTTTCTTTTGTGCAGTCTGCAGCACAAACGTGCGCCGACGTTGCACCGAATGCGATCTTTGTTTTGAAGTCGACGGTTCCACCGGGGACAGCACGAGCGATGACGCAATACGTCAACGGAAAGCTCCGCATCGCCGCAAACCCCGAGTTTCTTCGCGAGGGATGCGCGGTGCAAGATGCGCTGAATCCGTCGAGAATTGTCATTGGTGCGGATCAGGAATCGGTCTTATTGGTCCTATTGGACGTATACAGAGAGGTGAATGTTCCCGTCGTCTCCACCAACACCATCACTGCGGAAATGATTAAGTATGCGTCGAATAGTTTTCTTGCGACGAAAATTAGTTTTATTAATGACATTGCGAATCTTTGCGACGTGATTGGCGCCGATGTGCAATCGGTCGCGAAAGGTATGGGGCTTGATGACAGGATCGGTGCGAAGTTTTTGCAGCCTGGGCCAGGCTACGGCGGAAGCTGTTTCCCGAAAGACGTTCGTGCGCTTATGCATCTTGGCGAATCTGTTGGCGTGCCACTGCGGATTCTTGAGGCAGCATCGGCGGTGAACGCGGATAGTCAACGCATGCCGTATGTGAAGCTTGTCGATAGTCTTGGTGATCTTCACGGGAAACGTGTTGCGGTCTGGGGACTCGCTTTTAAGCCAGGAACCGATGACATTCGCGACGCCCCGGCATTGGGGCTGCTGCGTCAATTGCTCATCGATGGTTCCGTGGTTACCGCATACGACCCATTAGTCGTATCATTGCCTACGGAATTCGCAGCGGTCGCACGGTGTTCAACTCCCATCGATGCTCTGCAAAACGCCGATGCTCTCGTCATTATGACGGACTGGAAAGAATTTTTTGCTTTCGATCGTGTCACGATTCTTGCGGCGATGAGTGGTACCTGCATCATCGATCCGCGATATGTCCTGAAGCGATCTGAAGTGATGGTACAATAGTCGCATCTATGGCGTTGTTTCGTCGGCCTTCTGCTCAACCTTCTTCTGAAAAATGCCGGTTTCCATTGAATGCTCAAGAACGGGAGCATTGTGAGCGAAGCGGTACCACACCCCAGGCATCGGAAATTACGTGGCGTGTGTTTCGGATTATGGCAGAAATTGTGGAGGGGTTTCACCTTCTTACAAAAACGTCGCATGAAGTTTCGGTGTTTGGTTCTGCACGCACAGCACCAACGAGCCATTGGTACAAAGAGTCTTTTGCATTGGGCGCATTGTTGGGAAAAAATGGTTTTACGGTGGTGACGGGTGGTGGCGGGGGCATTATGGAGGCGGCGAATAAGGGAGCGTATGAAGTGGGCGCGCCTTCTGTGGGGCTGAATATTGAATTGCCCCATGAACAGAAAATGAATCCGTACGTTACGCTTTCGCATGGGTTTCATTACTTTTTTACCCGGAAGGTGATGCTTGCTGCCGCAGCGCAAGCGTATGTTTTCTTCCCAGGTGGTTTTGGCACGCTGGATGAGCTTTTTGAGCTCATCACATTGGTACAAACCGGAAAATCGGCTAAGATTCCTATTGTTCTGGTAGGGAAAGATCATTGGGCGCCACTGGTCTCTTGGTTAGAATCACATGTGTACGGCACACAAGATGCTATAGATCCTGGCGATTTACGGCTCTTTACCGTGGTCGATTCTGCAGAAGAAGCGTACGCCATTGTATCGAAGTCACCAGAACGGTATCTATTTTGATGGATTATGTACGAACGACTAGCACAATTTTCTCGGAGTTTGCATCATCATGCGGATGTTGCTCTTGATGGTGGCGAAGAAACAATCGAGGTGAGTGTTCCGGCATCTGCGGCAGCATCGTGGTATGAAAAGGTGCGAAACACATTGGATTATCAGGAGGAACATTTGCTGCGCAGAAATGCGATTGAACGTATTTTACGGCGATATCGTGGGGGAGGAGAGACGCCGGAACGCATGGCGCGTGAGTTGTTGAAAGAGCTGGTATGGGCAAAATATTTACCAAACAAAACCATTCCACTCTCTTTAGCAAAAAGCCTTTCGGTTCTTCTTGAGAAATATGAGCCCCTTTTTGGGGCAGTGGCGCAACAGAAGGCCGATCGTGAACGCATGGAAATGTGGTTACTGGACGTTGTGGCAACAGAAATTGAAGACACATTAGCGCCCCCGGTTTCGGACGAAGCATTGGCAAGCTTCATGTATGAGGACATGCGCCCCCGTGTGGAGTGGGATGCTGCGCTTGGTGTGAGTGAAGATGCGAAGGACTTGCGGCTGTACACGGCAATCCATCGAACGCTTTTGAAGAATAATACCGCTACGCTCCGGTTCCGTTTATTGACGTTGTATTACCCGGCATGGGCTGGCGTGAATACGCCCGCAGCACTTTCCGAGCAGCTTGCGGCCAATATTGTTCCTATTATTTCCACCATTGAAGGTGAGATTTTCCATCCGTTAACGGATCGCTTATCACGAATGATTCGGCGAAAGGCGGGCATGTTCCGTGTGGTACGAGATGCGGTGCTTCACGCAAAGGATCCTTCCGCGATATTGAGTGATCCTGCGGCACTCGATGATGCGGTAAAAGAAGCGTTGCATCATCGTACCGAGGACTTCCGGGTACGTTTACGTCGCACCACAGTGCGCGCCGTTCTCTTTCTCTTTCTCACGAAAATGCTTCTCGCCTTAGTTCTGGAAGTGCCATACGATTTGTTTATCGTGCAAGATGCATCGTGGTACCCATTATTGGTGAATATTACATTTCACCCCATTTTCCTTGCATTCATTGTGCTTACGCTCTCTATTCCTGAGAAGCAAAATGCAGAAGATTATCAGGCGGCGGTGCGTGCGATTGCGATTGGAGCGCCACATCAGCTGCTTGCGGTACGCATGAAGCGTGAAACGCGAAGTGCCTGGTGGCATGTGTTTCTTGCGCTGTACGGTGTGCTTTTCATTTTGGTGTACGGCGCAATTGGCGCTGTATTGCACCAGTTTGGGTTCCATGCCCTTTCTATTGGTCTTTTCCTTTTCTTCCTTTCGCTTGTGACGTTCTTTGGTATTCGTATCCGTTCATCGGTGAAGGACATTGTTGCATCCGATGCGCGAAATGGATTTATCGGCACCGTGTTCGACATTGTGCTTTTGCCTATTGTTCGCGCCGGGGCATGGCTTTCCATTCGTGTGGCAAAAATCAACGTCTTTATTTACTTCTTCGACTTCATCATCGAAGCCCCGTTGAAAGTCGCCATCGAATTCGTGGAGAGCTGGCTTACATTTGTGCGAGAGAAAAAAGAGGAGATCTAATGAGAACTTTCTCATTTGCGGCGAGTTTCGATGATCTGAGTCGAAAATAGACCAAATGAGGAAGTTCTCCCTATCATGAGTAAACATTATAAACATCGCGTGCGGGGGTTACGCGAGGTTGCGGCTTTCCTGGCGCTGGTATTGACGACGGGAATTTCCGTGGCGCTTCTTGTTGCGGTGATTGTGCTTCGCCCCGGTGGGCAAGAGCTTGGCGTAACGTTTTCCACGCAGTATGCCAGAAGCCTTTGGATGAGTCCGGAAGAGGCGTTTACGGCAATGGTGCAAGATTTGGGAGTGAAACGTGCTCGTATCCCTGTGTATTGGAACGACATTGAACAGGCATCGGGTGTGTGGAACTTTTCTGAGATTGATAGCCTCATGGCCATTGCCGCTGAGCATGATGTAGAGGTGACGTTGGCGATAGGCATGAAGGTGCCCAGGTGGCCAGAATGCTTTATTCCATCGTCGTTGCGTGGAGCATCGGAAGAGGTGTTGAATGCGGCGGTGTACCGGTACATACAGGCGATGGTTGCGCATGCGAAGCAATATTCGGCACTCGTGCGCTGGCAAGTGGAGAATGAAGCGTTGTTCCCGTACGGCAATTGCCCGGCGCCGTCTCTTGAACGTTTACGAAAGGAAATTGATCTTGTACGGGCGCTCGATAGTACGCATCCGGTGTTGTTAACGGTAAGTGGTGAACAAGAGCCGTGGTTGGACATGGCAAGTATGGCAGACGTGGTGGGCGTTAGTATGTATCGGTTTGCCTATAATGACGTGTTGGGGCCGGTGGCATTCCCGTACCCGCCGCTGTACTATCGTGTTCACGCGATGATTACTCGTCTGTTTGCAGATGACGTTATCATCTCTGAGCTGCAAATGGAGCCGTGGTTTACGGGGAATCCGCAAGAAGCGTGGTCTGTGGCAATTCCTTTTACCGAGAAGGATTTTGTGCAGCACATGGAGTTTGTACGGCAAACAGGCATCCGCGAGGCGTTTCTTTGGGGCGCAGAATGGTGGTATTATCAAAAGTTGCATGGAGATCCATCACTGTGGAATGTAGCGAAAGATGTGTTCTTTGAATCTCGATAAAGAGGACTTCCCCATTTTGCCCATTTTCGGCTTGGTATGAAGTAAAGCGAAGCGCTTACTTCATACCTTGCATCATCGGAAAGTCGTTCAACGTACCATGAAGTACGTCTCACGACATTTCCTCGATGCGCACCGAAACTGGTCGAAAATGAGAAAGTCCTTAACTCTCATCTTTTTTATATGCTTACCTCTGTACAGGAAAAATTATTACAACAACTCACCACCAAGCGTGGGCGGCGGGAGGCGGAGAAGTTTGTGATTGAGGGAGAGAAATTTGTGCGTGATGCTGGGGGATTGGTGGAGTTTACGTTTACCCCAGCGGACACGAGCCGATTTGCGGAATATGTTTCCACGGAAACGCCGCAAGGCATCGCGGCCGTTGCCCGCATGCCAAAGGCGACGATGAAGCGGATCGCGGAGGCAGAAACCGTTATTGTCCTCGACGGGGTTCAAGATCCTGGAAACGTTGGAACCATCCTTCGTGCAGCACTCGGCTTTGGAGCAAGCGTTATCCTCGTTGAATCCGCGGAAGTGACGAATCCCAAAGTGGTGCGCGCGTCGGCAAGCGCAATTTTGCGCACCCCGTGGATGACCATTGCGCGTGAAGATGCAGCTGCGGCAATCGCGTCACTCCATCGTCCTATCTATCGATTAGAGCTTCGTGAAGGAGCGATTGCACCAAGTGAAACGCGGAAGGAACCGTGTGTGATTATTGCGGGAAGTGAAGGAAACGGTATCACCCTTCCCATAGCGGGCACGTCGATTGCTATTGCACACCACGCTGCACTTGAATCGTTAAATGTTGGTGTTGCAACGTCTATCATCTTGTATGAACGATCAAAATATTTCACCGTTTAGCCTTCGATCCCAGAACGGATCCGCTCGGAGAGGCACACTGACCACCATGCACGGCACGGTGGAAACGCCAGTATTCATGCCCATTGCTACCGCTGGTGCACTGAAAACGCTTTTACCTTGTGAGGTCGCAGGGCTCGGCGCATCGATTATTCTTGGGAATACGTATCATTTATTGTTGCGCCCTGGAGAAGAAGCATTGAAGCGTGTTGGGGGAATACGAAATTTTATGCATTGGGACGGGCCGTTGTTGACGGATAGTGGCGGGTACCAAGTGTTTAGCTTGTCGAAATTGAATAAGACCGATGAAGACGGTGTGACGTTTCAGTCTCATATCGACGGCAGTTCGCATCGGCTGACGTCTGAACGATCGATGGAGATTCAAGACGCGATTGGGTCATCGATTCGCATGCAGTTCGACG
>CALRGY010000028.1 GCA_943358395.1 Candidatus Uhrbacteria bacterium
ATTCCACCGGGGCGTTGTCGTTGACCCTCTTTTTGCGTCGTGCTATAGTTTTCCGGCAAGAAATGAGCGAAATGCGGCAGTAGTTCAGTGGTAGAACGTCTCCTTGCCAAGGAGAAGGTCGCCGGTTCGATCCCGGTCTGCCGCTCCAAAAATATCCTCGACCATGGTCGGGGATTTTTTGTTGTCTGCTATGATGCTGCCCATGCTCCCCCTTCGCCCCATCGCCTTCATGACCCTTTGCCTTGCGTGCACATTTTCCTGCGCCGCTGTACTTGCTGCCATTCTTTTACCGTCGTTTTTCCCGCTTTCCATCATTTCCAGCGACGATGATCGCAATCCGAACACCGCACCCGTCATCGAATCCCCTCCGATTTCCCCTGCTCGCCTACTCTTTTTAGGCGATGTCATGCTCGCACGTGGCGTAGAGTGGCAGATTGGTAAACACACCATCGATTATCCGCTCTCCGATATTGCCGAGTATCTTTCTACACCCGATCTGACGATCGCGAACTTCGAGGGAACGATTCGCAAATCTCCGAATCAAGAGCTCGACGGTTTTACCTTTGATACGACGCCGATCATCGCAAAGATGGTTGCGGATTCTGGAATCGATCTTGTTTCTCTCTCCAATAATCACAGCGATAACTACGGATCGACGGTTGTTGCCTCTACTCGGGAAACCATCACCGAGCTCGGCATGATGCCATTTGGAGATCCGTATGAGAGCAAGAATTTCGTCGCCCATCGCACCGTCAACGGCATTCCCCTTGCATTCATCGGCTTTCACGCATTCGGGGAAGACCCGGAATCGATTACGCCGATTATCGAATCAGAGCATGCTGCAGGAAACTTCGTGATCGTGTTCCCACATTGGGGCAACGAGTATCAAAGCACTCCGAGCGTGGCACAGACTGAAGCAGCGCATCTCTTTATCGATGCCGGAGCCGATGCCATCATCGGAGCGCATCCCCATGTTATTCAAACGTACGAGTCTTATCAGGGCGTGCCGATCATCTATTCCCTGGGCAATTTTCTTTTCGATCAAGACTGGAGTGTGCCGACGCAACAAGGGCTCACACTCGGGTTCGATATCGATGCCACGTCAATAACCATGTCCTTTGTTCCTATCTCCGTCATCAAATCCCACGTCACCCTTATGAACCCCACAGAAGCATCAAATATCCTCGCCTCACACAACCTCCCCTCTGTTCTTAAAATTTCACGTCCAACAGACCAAAATACTGAAGTGCAGCAATAATTCCCGGACGTTTCATCTCCCAACATCCCTCAATAAGTTCTTGCGGCGTTCCCCAAAATACCCGAACAAATTCCCGATGATGTGCATCTAGATTCATTGGCGTTCCAGGTTCGATTTGTGCAAACACAAATCGCTGTTCCTGACCGACGTACGGAGAATTTGGAAACTTTGCCAAGTAAAGATACTGGTCCGTCCATCGATACCGAAACGTTTCTTCCATCACACCAAGAATCGTCACGATCGATGGATCGATCCCGAGCTCTTCCGATGCTTCTCGTAATGCAGCGTCGATAAGAGTTTCGCCATCATCAATTCCGCCCTGCACCGTCTGCAACGCGTCGCCATACACTTCATCACTCCGTTCACAGCACAATACCCGTCCGTGCCCATCCGTCATCATGACTGCAACGTTTGGGCGATATCGTTCATCCATATAAAGGAATAGTATCAAAAATACCGCAGCAAACGCTACGGTATTTTGGTGCCGAGGAAGGGACTCGAACCCTTGATCCGTTTCCGGAAGCAGATCTTAAGTCTACCGCGTATACCAACTTCGCCACCTCGGCCCACACATATTCTGCCTGAAGTGCGGCGGCAAAACAAGATCATTTCTTTCTCCGTGGTTTCTGCACCGTCATCTTCCCTTCCCATTCTGCATTATCCCTCACAAACGCATCCCATGCCCGTCGCTGCTCCTTTTCATCGATGCTTCCGCCAGAAATAACCACGTGCTTCACCGCCTCTTCCGCAAACGGCTTTTTCTGTTTCGCAACTTCCTTCCAAAACGTATCGCTCGAAAGGAGCACCGAAAGTGCCAATGCATCAATATACCTCTCTCCTTGCTTCAAAAATCAACTTCTTTATATCGTGTTTCTACCGCATCAACGGAGGCTATTACCGCACTTTCTCCTGCGAGCAAGATTTCGTGATCCGTTTTCCGTCTCCATTTTTCCTTCAAGAGCTGTGCCGATCCCTCAAACGCTGTGTGCTGACCGATATCCACAACGTAAACACAGGGTCGCCCTTCTTCCCACACTACGTTCCATGCATCCAAAGGAAGATACGTATCCTTCGTTAGGATAATTCCCTCTTCACGAGCGATACGCAAATCTCGCAAAATCTGTTCTTTAATTTGCCCCCATTCTTCATACGGTACCAGTACGCTTGAGCGCGTAAGCTTTTTTAAGTCGATAATCTTATTTCTTCCACCCTTGGTGAGATCATTCATGATTACTCCAATCTCTGTTTCGCTCTTGTATCCCCGAATAGTAGTGGGGATGGAGAGGGTGTCTTTCCCCTCCTTCTTCCGTCTCGCCATAGCAGAACGGATATATTTCCATTGTAAAAGTATATCTTCAAAGTCCTCTTCTAACGCTACGCGATCTTTAGACGGGTGACGCAATCTTTTCATCACGAGACCACCGGCGACACGATCAAATTCAGGATAGATAATATCCGCGCGATGAACCACTGTCTCCGAACCACAATCGAGTTGATTCACTTCCTTTTGGAAGAATGTCTCGAGTGCAACGACTCCTTTTTCAGGACGATGCATTGATATTTTTCTATCAAACATACTTATAAGAGGTAATCACGCCCTTCCAGTTCGAGCTCCCACTCATTCAGTTGTGACTTCATAGACTTCAAGTCAATTCAAGGACATTTTAGCATATGGGGTGTAATATTGGGGCACGATATGTTGCATATTGAAGAAAATGATGAGGAGTCGGCGCGAGTGGTGGAAACCGCTGCAAGTACAGAAGAGCAAACGGCGGAGATTTCTTTGCGTCCGTCCAGATTGGACGAGTTTGTGGGGCAGGATGATTTGAAGACGAATCTTTCGATTTTTATTGATGCGGCAAAGGCGAGAAATGAACCGATCGAGCATCTGTTGCTCTATGGGAACCCGGGGTTGGGCAAAACTACGCTTGCGCATATCATCGGAGCAGAGATGGGGGCGAATGTACGGGTGACGAGTGGGCCGGCACTGGAACGGGTGGGTGATTTGGCGGCGATTCTTTCCAATCTTTCCCGTGGCGACGTGCTGTTTATCGACGAAATTCACCGCATGAACCATAACATCGAGGAGGTTCTGTATCCCGCCATGGAAGACTTTGCGCTGGACATTGTGGTCGGCAAAGGGCCTTCCGCACGCACATTACGATTGAATCTTGA